>JAGVSV010000297.1 GCA_019137115.1 Bacillota bacterium | reverse complement strand
CACCGCGCTGACCGAGGTACGGGGGGTCCTGGAAAGCGAGGGCGTCACTACCCAGATGTTCTGGGTGGGCAACCAGCCGGTCGCCGGATGCACCGCCTGCGGTTACTGTGACCGGCACGACCGCTGCGTGGTGGATGATGACCAGGTTAACCATTTGCTGGACACGCCCTTTGACGCGCTGGTGGTGGGGTCGCCTGTGTACTACGGCGCGGCGTCCGGCCAGGTCACCAGCTTCCTCAACCGTCTGTTCTTTTCGGGCAGCGAGCGGTTTGAAGGGCGCTTTGGCGCCGCGGTGGTTTCCTGCAGAAGGGCTGGAGCCACGGCGACCTTTGATCAGCTGAACAAGTATTTCCTGATCGCCAACATGCCGGTCGTGCCCAGCCAGTACTGGAACATGGTGCACGGCAACAGCCCCGCGCAGGTGCAGCAGGACCTGGAAGGCATGCAGACCATGCGCACCCTAGGTCACAACCTGGCGTGGATGCTGCGCATGAAGGCCGCCGGAAAGGATGCCGCCATCGCCCCGCCGGTGCGGGAGCCCCGTGTTTCGACCAATTTCATCAGGTAGCGCAAGGAAATTTCGTTGCGCGTTGCCACGCAAAATGGTAGAATGATTAAAGACAACCGAATCCAGACAGGAGTTTGTTTTGATGAAAGCAATTGTCAACGGCACCATTGTCACCCCGCACGGCGAGGAAAAGGGGTCTTTGCTATTTGATGAACACATCCAGGCGATCACCCCGGAAAACGCGCCGCTGGTCCACCAGGTGGACGACCTGATCGACGCCAGCGGCTTGTACGTGGTGCCGGGGCTGATCGACCTGCACATCCACGGCTATCTGGGCGAGGACACGTCCGATGGCTCCGAGGAAGGCGTGCGCACGATGGCAAAAGGGCTGCTGGCCAACGGGGTGACCAGCTTCCTGCCCACCACCATGACGGTGTCCTGGCCCGAGATTGAGGCGGCACTGGAGAATGTGCGCAAACTCAAGCCGGAAAGCCAGACGGCGGCGTTTGTGGGCAGCGAGATCTTGGGCGTGCACGCGGAGGGCCCGTTCATCAACCCGGAGCGCAAAGGCGCGCAGGCGGCGGACAACATCCTGGAACCGGACGCCGACAAGATCATCCCGCACAAGGACATCATCAAGATACTGGCGATGGCGCCCGAAATGCCCGGCGGCATGGACTGCATCCGCAAGCTGGCCCAGGAAGCCGACATCGTCATCGCCATCGGCCACACCAGCGCCACCTATGAGCAGGCGATGGAGGCTCTGGCCGCGGGCGCCAGCCACATCACGCACACCTTCAACGCGCAGACGCCGCTGACGCACCGCGCGCCCGGCGTGGTGGGCGCAGCGCTGTTAAGCGACGCCGTGTGCGAGCTGATCGCGGACAATTTCCATATCCACCCGGCGCTGTTCCGCCTTCTGTACGAAATGAAGGGCGAAAAGCTGGTGCTGATCACCGATTGCACGCGCGCAGGTGGGCTGAAGGACGGCGAGTACACGCTGGGCGGCCAGCCCATTTTCGTCAAGGGCATCGAATGCCGCCTGGCCGACGGCACCATCGCCGGCAGCGTGCTCAAACTTAATAACGCGGTCAAGAACTACAAGGACGGCACCGGCATCCCGCTTCACGAAGCCATCAACGCCGCCACGCTGCACGCGGCCAACGCGATCGGCGTGGCGGACAAAAAGGGCTCGCTGGAGACAGGCAAGGATGCCGACATCGTATTGATGGACAACGATTTCGTCGTCCACAAAACCATCGTGCGCGGCACGGTCAAATACACCAAGGGAGTTTCGTGAGATGCATGGTTTGATTCGCCCAGCCCTGGACCCCAACTTTCAGCCCATGGCGGTGGTTTACCGGGCTTACCAGCAGGACGCGGAACAGTCCGGCGTGCGCCTGGTGGTCGCCATTGAGCGCAGCGCGGGGCAGGTATCCGCCTGGGAAAGCCGGGTGTTCCCGGAAGGCACCCAGGATGAGCGCACCATCAACGTCTTTGACCGCGTGGTCAAGACCCTGCTGTGGGCGCGCGGCGGGTACCGCATCAAGGTGTCCGGCCACAGGGGCCTGTATGAACACCTGAAAAAAGCGTATACAAAAACCGGCAGCCGCGCCTTTGACGAGGACTTCATGGCCAATGTGTACGAGCAGCCTTTTGAGGTGGTGTACGCCGAAAACCCCGATGACATCGCGCACTCGGTGGAGGGCGCTTCGTCGGTGGGCCGCCACCTGGACGGCTGCCGCATCGGCTTTGACGCCGGCGGCAGTGACCGCAAGGTCAGCGCGGTGATTGACGGCAAGGACGTATACTCCGAGGAAGTGGTCTGGCACCCCAAGATTACGCCCGACCCCATGTACCACTATGAAGGCATCCTGAGCGCCATGAAAACCGCCGCCAGCCACATGCCGCGCGTGGACGCCATCGGCGTGAGCAGCGCCGGCGTGTACATCGACAACCGCATCATGGTGGCGTCGCTGTTCCTCAAGGTGAACAGGGAGGACTTCAAAAAGCACGTCAAAACCATGTACATCGACATCGCCAAAGAGATCGGCGATGTGCCGCTGGTGGTCGCCAATGACGGCGATGTCACCGCGCTGGCAGGCGCCATGAGCCTGGAGAAGGGCAACCTGCTGGGCATCGCGATGGGCACCAGCGAGGCCGGCGGCTATGTGGACGAGCACATGAACATCACCGGCTGGCTCAATGAGCTGGCGTTCGCGCCGGTGGATTTCAACCCGGATGCCATGGTGGACGAATGGTCGGGCGACTATGGGTGCGGCGTCAAGTATTTCTCCCAGGACGGGGTCATCAAGCTGGCGCCCGCGGCCGGCATTCACTTGAACGAAAATGATTCACCCGCCGACAAGCTCAAGGTCGTGCAGAAGGAGCTGGAAGCCGGGAACCCCGAGGCCGCCAAAATCTTTGAAAGCATCGGCACGTACTTTGGCTACGGCGTGGCCTGGTATGCGCTGTTCTATGACATCCGGCACGTGTTGGTCATGGGCCGCGTTACATCCGGCAAGGGCGGCACGCTGCTGATCCAGCACGCACAGGAAGTGTTGGACCGCGACTTCCCGGAGCTGGCAAAGCAGATCGAGCTGCACCTGCCGGACGAAAAGAGCCGCCGCGTCGGCCAGTCTATCGCGGCCGCCAGCCTGCCCGAAATCCGCAAATAGGAGGAACATCCCATGCTCAAAGGCATTCCCGCCATCATTCCGCCGGAGCTGCTCATGGTCATGGCCGAGATGGGCCACGGCGATGAACTGACCATCGGCGATGCCAACTTCCCCGGCAACACGTTTGGCCGCCGCGTGATCCGCATGGACGGCCACGGCGTGCCGGAGATCCTGGACGCCATTCTGACGCTGATGCCGCTGGACAAGTATGTCGACAAGCCCGTGCTGCTGATGCAGGTGGTGCCCGGCGATCCGGTCAAAACCCCCATCTGGGACACCTACAAGGACATCGTGGCCAAACACGACCCGCGCGGCGCGGACGCGGTGGACAACATCGAGCGCTTCGCATTTTATGACCGGGTCAGGGAACACAGCACCGTGGTCATCATGTCCGGTGAAAAAGCCGTCTATGCCAACGTGATCCTCAAAAAAGGCGTGATATAGGCAGGGTCATCAAATACGCCCCGCAACCGCAACGCACCCCGCAACCGCGGGGTGCGCCCTTTTGTCAACCAACCGCCGAATATCAGGCCCGTGTTTTCCGCCTGCGGTATACCCGTCCGATGACTTCCCAGGCCGCCATGCCCAGCCCGAGGATTAAGGCATGCCGGTATTGCGCGTCGCGGCTGTACTCATGTGTCAATTGTATGTAGAGCTGCACGTCTTGCGGATCGTAATCGACATCTTCCTTTTCGACATAGTCACGAAACGCCTCAAAGGTGTCAAAGGTGAGACCCTGGACGAGATCCGTGATGGGCCGGTAGCCGATGTTGGCAATGCTGCTGACGGACAGCCAAAGCGCGGCCGCCGTCACCAAAGCGGTTGCGGCACGCAGCTGCCACGCGCGATTGGGCAGGGGCGCCTTGTCCGGGAGGATCAGGTTGCCCCGGTTGACAAGCACAACCAGCGTCAAACGGTACAGCAAGTACGCAAGCAGCAAAGCGATGACACCGTACCATAGGGCGGCGGGCAGCCAGGATTCGGTGAGCAGCCCGGCCTGATGGCCGTCAAAGGTCAGCGCCTGCAGGGGCAGCGTCATGGCAAACAACACCAGCACCAGACCGACCAGCTTAAGGGAGATCTGAAACACAAACCGTCGGTAGGGCGGCACGGCGTCCGCGTCCGATGCGCCGGGCACGGCAAGCGCCTGGGTGCATACCACGCCCTGCCAGATGAGCGCCACCAAATACAGCGCCAGCGCGGTGAAAAACGCAATGCGCGCTCGCAGGAACCCATGGTTGATGATCAGTGCCGCCAGCATGCCCATCAGCGCGATGCCCGCTGCGATCATCGTGCGCACAGTGACGCGACTTTTCTGAATGTCCAGCAGCCGCTGCACCTGCACGCGGGCTTGCGCCTGTACCTTTTCCGGGTCAGGGGGGCGCTGTGCCGACGTGCGCTCCCCGCGCAGCAACTCGTCGCAGGTTATCCCGAACAGGTCAGCCAAAATGGGCAGCAGCGAGAGATCCGGCGCGTTGATGTCCCGCTCCCACCGGCTGACGGTCTTGTCCGATACGTCGAGTTTGTCCGCCAGCTCCCGCTGTGTCATGCCCGCGGCGGTGCGCAGCACGGCGATGAAGGATCCCATGGATTTGGCCACATTTGCACCCTCCCCTTTTCCGTTTGCCGTGCTTATCGTAGCCGCAGGACAGAAAAAATGACACACCGCAGTGCGCGCATCGCTCGCGCAAAGCGAGAATGGGTATGAAATCGCGCACCTAGCGGTGTATGTCGGTTACAGACCCGTCTGTTCCCGGATGTACTTCCTGGCCTTGACCGCGTACTCAAACGGGTTGGCGTTGGCGGGGTCCTGTTCCGCCTCCACCACCATCCAGCCGCGGTAATCGGCCTCCTTCAGGATCTCAAACAGCGGCGCGAAACTGATGCTGCCGTCGCCGGGCACCGTGAACATGCCCTCGCGCACGGCCTGCAGGAAGCTCCAACCGTTCTGCCGGGCGGCCCTGAGCACGTCGGCGCGCACATCTTTTAAATGCACATGCCGGACGCGGCGCACATACTTGGCAAGCAGCGCCTCCGGGTCCACACCCGCGCACACCAGATGGCCGGTGTCATACAGCAGATAGACGAGTTTCGGATCGGTCATGTCCATCAGCGTGTCGATCTCCGCCGCCGTCTGGATGCCCGTGCCCATGTGGTGGTGGATGGTCAGCGTCATGCCCCTGTCGCGGGCGAGCTGGCCCAGGCGGTTGTAGCCGTCCGCCACCTGCTGCCACTGCTCTTTGGTGTACACCGGCTTGTCCGGGCCGAACACGTTGAGCGGCTTGCCTTGGATGCTGTTGCCCTGCTCGCTGGCGCCGATGATTTTGGCCCCCAGCGCGTGCAGCCGGTCACGGTGCTTGACAAACGCCTGCTCGGTCACCTCATAGGGCTGGGACGTAAAGAGGCTGGAAAACCACGCGTTGCAGATCGTCAGGCCACGGATGTCCAGATAGGGTTTGAGCACCTTCGGGTCCTCGGGGTACTTGTTGCCGATCTCGCAGCCGGTAAACCCGGCCAGCGCCATCTCGCTGATGCACTGCTCAAACGTGTTTTCCCCGCCTAAATCGGGCAGGTCATCGTTCGTCCAGCCGATGGGCGCGATGCCCAGTTTCACATGTTCTTTTGACAGCATACGCCCTCCATTATATGTCGCGTGTCTTTTTGATCTCGTCCCGCATGGCTTCATAGGCCGCCTGGACATTGGGTTGAGTGGACACCTCCGCCACGCCCACCCGCCACCAGCTGTCAAAGCCGGGGGTCATGCTGCCAGGCAGCACCTTGATGTCATACAGCACCGGGCCGGGCGCGCTGCGTCCCTCTTCAAGCGCTTCCTTAAGCTCCTGAACTGTCCGCACCGTGTAGGCGGTCAGCCCGTAGGCGCGCGCGTTGGCCGCGAAATCCAGTTCCATCGGCTCCCCGTCCAGCAGGCCGGTCTGCGCGCTGCGCTTGCGGAACACCGTG
>JAGVSV010000040.1 GCA_019137115.1 Bacillota bacterium | reverse complement strand
ATACCGGGAGTACCTGACATACATGCGCAAGCTGTATGAAGAAGGCATCATGGATCCCGAGTATGTCAACTACAACACCACCATCCTGCAGGAGCGGTACGTGACCGGCAGGGCGTTTTCCTCCGGCGAAGGCTGGGCCAGTCTTGTCGTTGTCATCAATGGTGTCTTTACCTCTGTCCCGGGAAGCGAGTTGGCATACCTTACCCAGATGACCAAGGATGCGGAAACGCCGACAGAATTGTTGGAAATTTTCCCGGTACAACGCTTCAACGTGATCCCGCTGGGATCCAAGAACCCGGAATTGGCCGCCAAATGGATCGAGTACATGTCGACCGAACAGGCCAAAATGATCCAGAACTACGGCGTGGAAGGCGTTGACTATCAACTGGATGCTGAAGGCAAGATCGTGCAGACCCTTGATGAGCAGAACTGGGTGGGCTGGAAGATCGCATACGAGTACATCCCCACTGCACCTTCTTTCTACGTGCGCCTGTACGCGAAGAATTTCGACTGGGCTTTCAACGGCTTGCTGGATGCGCGTGAGCGCAGCAACGTGAAGGTTGTCAAGGACATCACCTCCTTCATGCCTGCAAACGAAGCGTACATCGAGTTGCAGCAGCAGCTTGGCCTTTCCTCCTATGTACAGGAGCAGACGGACAAGTTCATCATGGGTGAGCGTCCCCTGAGCGAGTTTGACGCCTTCCAGAAGGAACTTACTGACCGCGGTTTGCCCACCTTTGTCAAGGCACTCAACGACTGGGTGGACATGTACAAGTAAAGCAATTCCCGACCCTTCTTCGCCCCGCGTTCTTTGCGCGGGGCGATTTGTGCTCTCTTTCAAGGCACACCCATATCGGTACGGATCTACCTCCCCACCACTTTGCCTTTGCCCTACCCTTTTGATATAATAACGCGCAGTTTCATTGGAAAGGTGTCTTTGTATTGCAACAAATACGCAAGTGGTTTGCGCCGCGTGACATGACCAGGGGAACGCCGTGGAAGGTGATCGCGGCGTTTGCTATTCCCATGCTGATCGGCAACTTTGCCCAGCAGCTATACAACACGGTGGACTCGGCGGTGGTGGGCAACTATGTGGGCGACAACGCGCTGGCGGCGGTCAACACCGCCATGCCGGTGATGCAGCTGCTGCTGGCGCTGTTCATGGGCATCGCTACCGGCACGGGCATCCGTGTGTCGCAGTACTTTGGGGCCAAGGACAAGGACAAGCTGTCCATCGTGATCGGCAACTGCCTGACGCTCACCGCGCTGATCGCGGTGTTTACCATGGTGCTGGGCACGGTGGGCACTTACCCGCTGCTGTCGCTGTTCAACGTGCCGCCGGAGATTATCGACTGGACGGCGCAGTATTTGCAGATCATCTTCCTGGGCATCGTGGGCTTCCTGTATTACAACATCCTGTCCGGCATCCTGCGCGGCATGGGGGATTCCCTGTCCGCGCTGGGCTTTTTGCTGATCAGCACGGCGCTCAACGTGGTGCTGGACCTCTGGTTCGTGATCAGCTTTGGCTGGGGCGTGGCGGGCGTCGCGCTGGCCACCGTCATCTCCCAGTGGATTTCGGGCATCCTGTGCTATATCAAGCTGTCGCGGATGAAGGACGTGTTTGTCATCAGCCGGGATTCGCTGCGTTTGCGCAGGGACGTGGTGGTGGACATCGTCAAGCTGGGCGTGCCGGCAGGCGTCACGCAGATGATCTTTTCCTTTGCCATGATGGCTGTGATGCGCCTGGAAAACAGCTTTGGCGTGCAGTTTATCACCGCCTCCAGCATCGTCAAACGGGTGGACGGCTATGCGATGATGCCCAACTTTTCCTTCGGCATGGCGATGACCACCTACATCGGGCAGAACGTGGGCGCCCGCAAATATGACCGGCTCAAGGTGGGCGCGCGGCAGGGCACCCTGCTGGCCATCATCGTGGCCACCACGCTGACCGCGGCCATTCTGTTCTTCGGCCGGGGCATCATGCACATCTTTACCGACACCCAGTCCATCATCGACCAGGCCATGGCGCTGATGAAAATCCTGGCGGCGGGCTATATCGCCATGGCGGTGATCCAGTGCCTGGGCGGCGTGATGCGCGGCGCGGGGGACACCGTCACGCCCATGATGATCTCAATCTTTACCTCGGTGTTCACGCGCGTGTCGCTGGCGTATCTGCTGGTGCACCTGTCCAAAAGCGGGGAGAACCCGATCGGCCGCCCGGACATGATCTACGTGTCGCTGCTGATCACCTGGCTGACCGGCGCGTTTGTCAACTTCCTGGCGTACCGCTACGGCCGCTGGCGCCGCAAACTGCCCGAGGACATGCACGCGGTGCTGGAGCCGGTGCCCGCCATAACGATGGAGGAGTGACCCAAATGAAAACCTTTCTAGCTGTCGACATCGGCGCTTCCGGCGGACGGCACATGCTGGGGTACATGCAAAACGGCCATCTGGTGACGGAAGAAGTGTACCGCTTTGAAAACGACATGGTGTCCCGCGATGGTCAGCTGACCTGGGATGTGGAACGCCTGGTCAACGAAATCCTCACCGGCATGCAGCGCGCAGGCGAAAAAGGGCACCGCCCGGTGTCCGTCGCCATTGACACCTGGGGTGTGGATTTCGCGCTGGTGGATGAGCAGGGCAACATTGTGGGCGATACCGTGGCCTACCGCGACGGCCGCACCGAGGGCATGGACACCAGATTGGAAAAAACGCTGTCCTTTGCCGACCTCTACGCCCTGACCGGCACCGCCAAACAGCCCTTCAACACGCTGTACCAGCTGATGGCCGTCCCCAAGGAGGATCTCGCCCGTGCGGCGCGCTGCCTGCTGCTGCCGGAGTACTTTGCCTACCGCCTGTGCGGCGTGATGGGCAGCGAGTACACGATCGCCTCCACCACCGCGCTGCTCAACGCCCGCACGCGGGACTGGGACGCCACCGTGCTGGCCCAGGCCGGCATCCCCGCGCACCTGTTCCCCGAAAAGCCGGTGCTGCCCGGCACCCGCCTGGGCAGTCTGACCAGGGACGTGCAGGCGCGCGTGGGGTACGACTGCGATGTCATTCTGCCCGCCTCGCACGACACCGGCAGCGCGTTTATCGCCATCCCCGCCCAGGATGACCACGCGGTGTACCTGTCCAGCGGCACGTGGAGCCTGCTGGGCGTGGAGCTGGACCAGCCGTTGACTGACGAAAAGTTCATCGACGCCGGCTTCACCAACGAGGGCGCGTATTTGGGGCGCATCCGGTTCCTCAAAAACATCATGGGCAAAGCCGGACAGGAGGCTGAACCCTACCCCGGCCTGTTTGACGTGTCGGACAACCGCTTCATGGCGCCGGAGAACATGACCCAGACGGTGCTGGATGCGCTTTCCGAAGCCGGATGGCCGCCGCCCGCGGGCCTGGCGCAGATGCTGCGCGCGGTGTACCGCAGCATGGCGGAAGGCTACCGCGTGGCCATCCGCGACCTGGAGGCCATCACCGGCGCGCCGTTTACGTCCATCAACATCGTGGGCGGCGGCAGCCAGAACGTGGTGCTCAACCAGATGACCGCCGACGCCCTGGGCCTGCCGGTGCACGCCGGCCCCGCGGAGGGCACCGCGCTGGGCAACCTGATCTGCCAGATGATCGCCTATGGCGAGCTTGACAGCCAGCAGCAGGCGCGCAACATGCTGCGCGACGGCGGCGACGTGATCACCTACACGCCCAGGGCATAGCATGTATCTATACGAAACCCACCTGCACACCAACCAGGGCAGCGCCTGCGGCAACAGCCAGGGGCACGAGTACATCAGGCGGTACCGCGATCTGGGCTACACGGGCATTTTTGTCACCGACCACTTTGTGCGCGGCAACTGCGTGGTCGACCGCGCTAAAAACTGGCCGGAGTTCGTCAAGCGCTTCTGCGAAGGCTATGAGGATGCCTACAATGAGGGGCTGAAAATCAATTTCCCGGTGTTCTTCGGCTGGGAGGAAACCTTTGACGGCGATGATTTCCTGGTGTACGGCTTTGACAAGGAATGGCTGATCAAGCACCCGGAGGTGCAGCACTGGTCGCGCAAGGAACAGTATGAGCAGACGCTGCTGCACGGCGGCTGCGTGGTGCAGGCGCACCCCTTCCGCGAGCGCGGGTACATCAGCACGGTGCACCTGTCCCCCTGGCTGTGCGACGCGCTGGAGGTGGTCAACTGCGGCAACACGCCCCAGCAGGACTTGTCCGCGCTGCGCTTTGCGCAGAAGCACGGCCTGCGCATAACGGGGGGGGTCGGACATCCACTCGGTCACGCAGATGGCGCCGGGCCAGCTGTCCGGCGTGGCGTTCGCGCAGCCATTGGGCAGCATCTTTGACTATGCCCGCGCGCTGCGCGGCGAGCGGGACTATACACTCGTCGTCCCGGCGGATCGCACGTCCGACGGCGTGCCGGAGATGCCGGTGCTGCCGCTGGACCTGCGCGATGCCGATGACCGCAGCATCCCGGTGCCCCACCCGCTGTTCTAAGCAAAAACGCCAAAACCCTTTGCCCGCGCTGCACGGTGGGCATTTTTTGCGCCCAAAGCACGCCATATGTGAGCGATTTGTTAGAAACCGCGGCAATTCGTTCCCTTTCCCGGAAGCGCCGGGTACACTCCAAGCGTAAGCGGTAGAACCGCAAAACCAACGAAGGAGCGAATGGCACCATGAAGAAACCCTTGGCTATCCTGATCAGCGTCGCGATGATGCTGTCCTCCGCCGCCGCGCTGACACAGCCGGCGGCGGTTTTTTTAGTTGCGGCGTTATCTGGCGTGGGAAACGAAGTTCGCCGGGTATAATTCATTTATGCAGCTGCGCTGGCATGCCATGAGGACAGCGCGTTCGTTCTCCCCGGCCGCGGTGGCCGTCCGACCGCAAGGACTGGAAAGGAACAACCGATGACGAGAATATTCGCGGACAGCACGATCGACCTCACCCCGGAAGAATGCCAGCAGATGGGCATCACGACCGTGCCGCTGACCATCCACTTTGGCGAACAGAGCTACCGCGACGGCGTGGACATGACCCACAAGGAGTTTTACCGCCGCCTGCGCGCCGCCGACACCCTGCCCACCACCTCCCAGGTCAACCCCGCGCAGTTTGAGGACGCGTTCGCCCCGTACCTTCAAAATGGCGACGACATCGTGATCATCACCATCAGCGGCAAGCTAAGCGCCACCAACCAGAGCGCGCAGCTGGTGGCGGATGCCAACCCCGGCCGGGTGCACGTGGTGGATTCGTCCATGGCGTCCTTTGGCGCCCAGCTGCTGATCCACGAGGCGGTGCGCCTGCGCGATGAGGGCAAGAAATCCGCCGCCCAGATCGCCGACGCGCTGCGCGCCATCGTGCCGCGCATGCGCCTGTACGCGGTGCTGGACACCCTCAAATACCTGCGCATGGGCGGCAGGCTCAGCGGCGGCGCGGCCCTGCTGGGCGGCATATTGGGCATCCTGCCGGTGGTCGAGGTGCGCGACGGCGTGGTCACCTCGGTGGCCAAGGTGCGCGGTGACCGCGCCGGCATGCAGACGCTGCTGGATTTCCTGGAGAAAATGCCGCCCGATCCCGCCTATGGCATCTGCTTTGGGCATGCCGATGACGAGGCGCGGCTGGAGAAATACCTGACGTTCCTGCGCCCGCATCTTCATGGCCTCCAGATCCATACCAGCAGCCTGGGCAGCGTGATCGGCACGCACACTGGCCCCGGCCTGGTGGGCATCGCGTATGTGCTGGCGGAACAATAATGCGCAATGATCCTGCGGCGCTTTCGGGCGCCGCTTTTTGCGCACGGCATGGCTCAAATATTGTAAAATATCGTCAAAAGTATGACGTTCCCGTTACGTTTGGTTGACGGGGAATGCCCCGGCTGGTACTCTGTTTGCATCGGCGGCGCGTGCCGCCCGAAAGGAGCAAGCGATGAATCAATCCATAAAATCGCGCGGAATGGGTCTTGCGCCCATCCTGTCCCTGCTGCTGGCGCTGTGCCTGATGGTGACCCTGGGTACCGCGGCTGCGGAGAACCGCGATGTGTTCCCGATCCGCACGGACGACGTCATGCCGATGGTCAGCCTGGCGGTGGTGGACGGCAAGCTGCTGATCACCCAGAATAACGCGGCATATGTCTACATCCCCGGCGCGGCGGAGCCTGTGCTGATGCAGGAGCAGGCCATCACCATCTACGCCCCCAACGCGAACGCCGAACCGCCCGAGCGCTTTGATGTGCTTCTCACCGACAACGGCCAGCTGTACGCCTTTGACCTGAGCATCGGGCGGCTGTACAAGGCCGCCCTGGAAGCCGACAAGGTTGTCCTGGGCGAGCAGGTCAAGCTCGACCTGGGCGCTCTGGTGCAGGAGAGCGAGGGCTACATCTACATGGAGCGCCCCGAGGAGCTGCTGATGAAGGATGGCTTCCTGTACATGATCGTGCGCGATTACACGGCCGGCGGCAGCCCGTCCCTGGAACGCTTTGAGCTGGCCACCGGCGCGCGCAGCGCGTTCAAAACGCCGCACATCAACCACATGGCCGCCTACAAGGACGGCAAGCTGCTGGTGATGCTCTGGGATCAGGAGAACGGCTATGACCAGCAGCAGAACAGGCAAACTCCGGCCATGCTGGGCGTGTTTGACCCGGCGACCGACACCGTGACCGAGCTGGGTGAGCTGACCGACTCCGAGGGCAGCGAGGGCAATCTGGGGTATGACTCCGACAACGACATCATCTATTCCATCCGGCGCGGCAAGCTGTACCGCCGCACGCCGGACGACATGGCCAAAGACGAGCTGAGCGCCTACCTCCCCTCCACCTATTTCTGGGGCGTGGTGGCCGGCGCGATCGCCCCGTTTGACGGCGGCGTGGCCGTCCTGACCGGCGACAACCTGTTCCTGCGCGACGCCGACCCCGCCAAGCTGCCCGCCACCACGTTGACGGTGTATGGCAACTATGGCGATGACGCCCACCGCAAGGCGCAGAGCCTGATGCCCGAGGTGCCCATCCAGATGCGCGACCGGGAGTACTTTAACTCCGCCCAGGAGTTGGGCCAGGCGCTGGTGTCCGGCGAGAACACCATTGACGTGTACTTTCTGGACTACAGCTACATTGACGTGAAAAACCTGATGCAGAAGCAGTACGCCTACGACCTGTCGGAAAGCCAGAAGCTGATGGACTTCACCAAAGCGACATACCCGCTGCTTCAGGAAGCCAGCTTCCTGGACGGCAAGCTGCTGGCCGTGCCGGTGGACGCCGGACTCGGCGAGATGTGGATGCTCTTCCCCGATCGTTTCAAGGAAACCGGCCTGGAGGAGCCCACAACGTTCTTTGACCTGCTGGACATCATCGGCCGGTGGCCCGGCGAGCTGGCCGAAAATTTCCCGGACATCACGCCCCTGCAGACCGAAAGCTACAGGAACCAGCTGTTCTACAGCGGGATGGGCCTGTACCAGAACCTGCGCGCCCGCAACCGCGAGGAGCTGCGCTACGACGACCCGCTGTTCCGGAAGATGCTCACCGCCATTGACAACCTGGACACCCGCGACCTGGATCAGCAGGTGAACTGGGACGACATGGCCGACCAGGATGAATTCTTCTCCCGCATGCCGCTGATCGAGCAAACCGGCGGCGTGATGCTTGATTACTTCCAGGGCATGAACTCCGGCAGCGCAAAACTGCTGATGCTCAGCGCCGATGAAGGGCAGCCCCCGGCGGTGCCGGTGATGCTCAGGGTGGCCGCCATCAACCCGCGCAGCCAGAACATCGATCAGGCCATCCGGTACCTGGAGAACTATGTGGCGTCCCTGTCGGACGCCGGCAAGGCGGCCATGATGCCGGACATGAACGACCCCATCCTCAACCCCAATTTTGAGCAGGAGATGGCGCAGATGCAGGCCACCGCGGACGCCTACAAGAAGGCGCTAGAAACCGCGGACGCCGCCGCCAAAGGCGAGATGGAAGCCAACATCAAGAGCCTTGAGGAGTTCATCCAGGAATACAAAAAGACCGGCGAGTACGCCGTCAGCGCCGAGGGCATCCAAGGCTACCGCGCGTTTATGGACAGCGGGTTCCTTTCCACGTTTGACCCCATCCAGGACGGCATGGGCGAAATGTACACGCTGTATGACCGGTACCTGGAGGGGCAGATCGACATGGACACCCTGATCCGCGAATCGGACGCCAAGCTGCGCCTGATGCGGCTGGAAAACCAATAAACAAGCAGAACCGCAGGGCATAATCTGATAGAATGGGGGTACGGGCAACCGTGCCCCTGTTTGATACCGATCCGGAAGGAGTTTCTATGAACAGCATCACCATCCTGCGCGGCGAGCAAAAGCTGGCGCACCGGGAAGCAGTGGGCGAGGTCAACCTGCTGTACCACGGCATTTATCAAGAGGGCGACCGCATTCTATTCATGTCGGACACCCCGCGCGTGATCGCGCGCGTTGACCAGAGCCTATCGCCGGCGCGGCTGTACTTGCCCACCGGCGCGTTTACCTATGCGCTGCCGCTGGCGGGCGACAACTTGAAGCCCTACCCGCCCCAGGCGTTCATGGCCGACATGCACCACCTGTCGCTCACGCCGGACACCGGCCGCGAACCCCGCAACCTGGCCGAAAATCCGCTGGATCAGCGCGGGGAGGTCACGGCTTTTCCGCACGCCACGGCCAATGTGGAAACGCGCGATGAAAGCGTGTTCTGCGCCCGCAATGTGCTGGACGGCCTGACCATCTCCGACGGGCACGGCCCCTGGCCGTACCAGAGCTGGGGCATCGGCGCCAGGCAGGACGCCTGGCTCAAGGTGGACTTTGGCCGCGAGGTGATCCTTGACGAACTGGTGCTGTACCTGCGCAGCGATTTCCCGCATGACGCCTGGTGGATCAAGGGCTCGGCGGTGTTTTCGGACGGCTCGTCAGTCGCGTTCCCGCTCACGGGCATCGGCGGCCCGCAGCGCGTGGCACTGGGCGGGCGGCGCGTCCGCTGGCTGCGCCTTGAGGACATGGTCAAGTGCAACATGCCCTCCGCGTTCCCTAGCCTGCGGCAGCTGATGGCCATCGGCAGGGACGCGGACGCATAGCGCGGGCAATATGGTATAATGCCGCACAACAAACCGGATGGAGGGGACGAACATGCTCTGGCGCGGCAAGCGCGTGGTGGTCAAGGTGGGCACGTCAACGCTGACCTATCAGACCGGGCGCGCCAAAATACGCGAGATGGAAGCGCTGGTGCGCGTATTGAGCGACATGATGAACGGCGGCATCCAGGTGGCGCTGGTGACGTCCGGCGCCATCGGCGTGGGCATGGGCAAGATGGGCTTAACCGAGCGCCCCAGGGACACACCCGGCAAGCAGGCCGCCGCCACCGTGGGCCAGTGCGAATTGATGTACCTGTATGACCGCATGTTTTCCGAGTACAGCCACAACGTGGGGCAGCTGCTGATCACCAAGGCCGACGTGGACGATCCCGGCCGG
>JAGVSV010000066.1 GCA_019137115.1 Bacillota bacterium | reverse complement strand
GCCCCGGGTCTGCACCGCTTCATGGGTGCCGTGCAGGGTGTCGCCGTTGTCCATCACCAGCAGGTCATCCCCGTGCGTTTCGCGCAGGCGTTTGGCTACCGTCATCACCCGGGCAAAGCCGCCCATCGTTTCCACCTGGAAGCCCTGCGGCGTGTAGCGCGCGTCGCCGTGCGCCAACAGATTGGCATGACTGTCGTTGAGCTGAAGGATTCCCAGCGTATGTGGCATCTTTCACACTCCCTTTCGAAACAGAATCTACCCGTCCCGCATGCCCATAAACGGAAACGCCGGCCCGCTGGCGCGGTCAAAGTCGCGCTCAAAGCGGTCAAACCGTCAAAATCGCATCGATTTACAAAAAAGTCTTGTACAGAATGTAAATCTCTCTGGAAAAAGCATTGTAAAACTAATTATCATTCTGTATAATCAAAGGCACTTCGTCTTGCTAAATCGATTCGAAAGTGATGGAGGTGGAAGGGTACATGTTATACATCCGTTCCCTGCGGGAGGGACTGCCGGTTTTCAAGGCACTGGGATCATCCACGCGCGTGGCAATTATGGAACTTCTCATTGAGAAGGGCCCCATGCGCATGACGGCCATTGCGCAGCAGCTGGGCATCACCGGCGGCGCGCTGACGTCCCATGTCAAGGAGCTGACCGACGCGGGGCTGATCTATATCGAGACAACCGGCGGCAAGCACGGGCTGCAGAAAATCTGCCACGCCTATGACCGCCGTATCCTGGTAGAGGCGGCGCCCATGGGCCTGGAGCAGCAGATCTACCAGCACGACCTGCCCGTGGGCGGCTTTGCGCACAGCGACGTGACCGGTGCAAGCGGCCTGGCGCGCCAGGAAGGCCCGCTGGAACCGCAGAACAGCCCGGAGGCGTTTGCGTCATCCGATCGCGAGCGCGCGGGCCTCGTATGGTTCAGCGAGGGCAGCCTGGTCTACCGGCTGGCCACCCCGCTCGAAAAGGGCGACAAGGCGCTGGAGCTGAACATTTCGCTGGAGTTGGCATCCTTTGCGCCGGACAGCACCGGCAAAACGGGTGCTGACGCCACGCTTGCCATCAACGACACGCCGGTTGCCACCTGGGCGGTGGCGCTGGGCCGCACCGGCGACCGCAACCCGCACGGCTGGTGGCAGCCCGGCTGGCCCCAGCACGGGCACCTGTGCCTGATAAGCATCAACAGCGAGGGCACCTACGTGGACGGCAAGCGCGTGTCGGCGGTCAAGGCAACCAACCTGGCGCTGGAGGAGGGCGACATCCGCATCGCCGTCTCGTCCAAACCGCGCGGCCGCCGTTCCGGCGGGTTGATGATCTTCGGCCGGGATTTTGGCCACCACGAACAGGACATCAACACGCTGCTCAAGTACCGGCACGGCAAGCAAAAATAGGGCTTGGCTGCCCATCGCCCCTGCATCACGCGGGGGCTTTTTATTGATGTTGACGGAATTGTGGTAGGCTTGCATCATAACGGACATTTCCCGCGTCAAAGGGGTGAAGGGGGTGAGGAAAGGCATGCAGACCGCGGCCGAAGCGCGGCTGACCAACCTGATGCGCGAGCATGGCGTGTACTTGAAGCGCATGTGCTTTCTTCACCTGCGGGACGAAGCGCTGGCCGAGGACGCCGTGCAGGAGACCTTCCTGAAAGCCTACCGCGCGCTGGACCAGTTCCGCGGGGACAGCAGCGAGCGCACCTGGCTGACCCGCATCGCCATCAACACCTGCCGGGATTTCCGCCGCGCCACGTGGTTCAAGCTGGTGGATCCCAGGGCAACGCTGGATGCCATCCCGGCGGAAGCCGACCAGCCCGACACCGACGACACCGTGCTGCTGGAAGTGATGCGCCTGCCCGCCAAATACCGCGAGGTCATTCTGCTCAGGCACTACCAGGACCTGTCGCTCAAGGAGATCGCCGATGCCCTGTCCACCGGCGTGCCCACGATTTCTAGCCGTTTGTCCCGTGCGCGCAACCTGCTCAAAAAGAAGCTGAAAGGGTGGTACTTTGATGAAGAATGAATCGCTCAAAACCATCGCTGACCGCCGCCTTTCGGCTATGGAATGGACCGGCGGGCAAGCGGTGCTGGAAGCCCTGCGCGGCGCGCCCGCCCGCCGGATGCCTGCCACCCGCCGGCATTACCGCCTGGCGTTGATCCTTGCGCTTGCCATGCTGCTGGCGTTGGGCACAGCGGTGGCCCTGGGCCTGATCTACTCTGAATCCTACAGCCAGCGCAAGGCCGCCGACCAGGCGCTGATGCAGCGTTACGGCTTCACGCAGGAGGCCATCGGCATGTTTCTGGTGCGGCAATCGGACCTCGAGGGCGGCGTGCGGTTTGTATACGAGCCCCACATGCAGCCCAAGCCGGTGGGCACCTATACCGTGGTGCTTCCCGCGTCGGGCGATGCCGTCGCCACCTGGTCGTATGATGATGCCGACCCGGCCTCGTACGCGGGAAGCGACCTGACCACCGCCATCTGGGACGCGCCCAAGCTCAACACCTATGTGCGGCTCAAGAACGCCTACTATGGGAAAATTGCCGAGTTTGACTGGGAGAATGTGGATCGCTGGACGCTGGAACGGCGCGCCGAAGTGGACAAGATGCTGCGGGAGATGGCCGAAGCCTGCGGCGAGCACGTGGGCAACGCCCGCATTGCGCCCGGCCCGGGCGACCTAAGCGAGCAGCAGGCCATCGCGTTGGCGAAAGCAGCGCTGATCAACACCTTTGGCGTGGATGCCCGGCATCTGGACGCGCTGGACCGGACAATCGAGTTTTTCCAGTACCCGGAGGACGGCAGCCGCACGTATCGGGTGCAGTTCGCCAACTGGAAGCGGGTAACCACCCCGGAGGACATGATCTTTGAAGCGCTGGGTGTGGACATTGCATCCCCCTCCGGCGAGGCTTCCAGGCTGCACTGGTACACGCAGGATCCCACGCGCCATACGCTGCCGGACGGCGACCTGACCGGCTACCGCACGGCCGTGGAGCTGTACATGGAGAACGGCGCGTTTGAGGCGCTCAGCGCGTCGGACAAAGGCCGCGTGGCCGAGCGCATCGTGAAGGCTGGCATGGCCGACCTGCTCAACGACGTCAAATACGTCATCCCCGGCAGCGGCGTGCTGACGGAGGGCAAGGCGCTGTCTTTGGCCCAACAGGCGCTGGAAGATCGCCATGGCGTAACCCAGAACATGCTCACCCTGTTCACGCTTTCCGCCGCGTTGATAAGGGAGGGCGGCAACGTGCTCTGGCAGGTGACGTATACCGGCAAGCGCGTTCCATACTGGCAGACGCACGCCGACGCGCCCATGGGCGACTACACCGTACAGCTGGACGCCGTGACCGGCGCGGCGGTTGCCTCCAGCTGGACGCTGGCCGGCGTGGAAACCGGCACCTTCACCCAGGACACCTGGGGGCAGGCCGAGGCGTACGACAGCACCATCCTGCCCTGGTTCATGGCGCTGCTGGCGGAGCGCCAGGCCATCGTCGACCGCAACGCCGGTGAGGGCGACCTCTACTTCATGTCGGTGGCCGACAGCGCGGCGTATGCCGAGCTGTTCCGCAGAAACGGCTTCCCGCCCGAGCGGTTCCTGGAATCGCTGCCCGGCCCGGATGACCTGATCCAGGAGCAGGCGCAGGCGCTGGCCCTGGATGCGCTGCGCACCGAGTTGCACTTAAGCGACGAGGTCATCGGCCAGTTCTCGCTCATCCACCCCTCGTTCCTGATGAACAGCGGCAACTACCCCAACGGCCAGCGCGACCCGGTCTGGACGTTCACCTTCCACCACCGGGAGGGCATCTATGTGGTGGTGATGAAGGCGGCCACGGGCGAGCTGCTGATCGTGCAATACGACCCCGCAGCGTCGGGCAACGGATAACGGGCGGCAAGCCCCATCATACAAAAGTTCCCGGCGTGGCCTTGCTGTACGCCTGGCTGTGTTCCGTGAGCGATAAAAACAAGGGAGGAACCCATCACATGAAGAACCGGAAACGTATCCTCACCCTGGCGGCAGCGCTGCTGTTGCTTACCGCATCATTCTCTCTGGCCGAACCACCCAAGATTGGCCAGGTTGGTCAGATCATCTCCGTGTGGAAATAACAGAACCAGGCGGCTATGTCAGAGGAACTTAAAGAAAAGGATGCCCTGTCCTATCCAGTGCTGGCGCGTCTGTCCATCACATATCTGCTGGACAGGTTCCCAGAAATGACGCCGGAAACGCTTGCCGAACTCCGGCCCATTGTGAGGCTGCAGGGCGCACCAGGCGCGCCGGAATGGAAGCTGTACGCAATGGCAGGCGATGGCGCCGAGGTTACGCTGTTAATCGATGCAAAGACCGGACTGCTCTTAGGCGCGAGCGTTGAACAAGGCAATGGTTGATGCGCCATAGGCGACGAAAGGATATGATGATGAATAAACTCATGTGCCTGGCGCTGTGCGCGCTGATGATGCTGCCTTTCCTGCCCGCGATGGCGGAGGACGTCGACACCTCCCTGCCCGGCATGTCGACCGTGCTGGATGGCGATACCTTCTATACCCTGACAGCAGGTGGCCCCAGGGGCGCCGGCCCGCGCAAAGTTTGGCGCTGGACGCCGGGGGACGCGCAGCCCACGCTCTTTGCCACCGTGCCCGGCTGGCCTGAGGACATGCCCTACAATACCGCGTTTGAAGACCACACGGACCAGGTGCAGGCCGGGATCAGGGACATGGTACACATGCTGTATGTGGATGCGGGCCAGCTGATGGCAATGAACTACTACACCGGAAAGCTGGGGACGGTGGACGCGGACGGCGTGCACTGGACGGAGCAGGCCGTCGACACCTCGCCCTATTTCAAGGGCGGCAACCTGCAGGTATACAACGCCGGGTTCCTGCATGACGGCAAGCTGTTTTTCATCCTGGACGAGTACGACATGGAGAATGACCTGTCGTTCCTCACCCTGCTGGTCAGCGACCCACAAACCGGAACGACGGTCACGCTCAACCCGGCGGAGCCCATCCAGGCAGTCGCCCCGTATACCCCCGGCAAGCTGCTGGCGCTGCGCGCGGTGCGCAACCGGGACAGCCAATTAACCTGGCAGATGGCCGAGATGGGGGCATCCACCGGCGCGCTCACCCCCCTGCCCATGGACATGGGCGAAGCGTCGCCTGATACGGCCAACTCCGTCGGCGCCATCGGCTATGACGAAAGGACCGACACTTACTTCTACGCCACCTCCGCCAAGCTCATGATGTCCCAGCAGAAAAAGCCCTTTGTGGTGACCGCGCTCCTGCCGTTTGATTACATGATGCCGGGCGTCAGCCGGGGCTTCCCGATGGCGGACGGCCGGTGGGTGGTGTTCATGGGCGGCACGCTGGCCGTGCGGGACACCGGCGGTATGGTGGATTTGAGCCGCTCGCTAACCATCCAGGGCAGCGGGATGTTTGATGATGTCAAAACTGCCTTCCAGAAGGCGCACCCCGACGTCGCGCTGTTCTACGGCGGCGGGTACATGACCGCGGCCGACGCTGCTGAGCGCGTGCGCAACGGCGATACCGAGACCGACCTGTTCTATGTGCGCGCCAACGCCGCGCTGCGTGCCATGATCGACAAGGAATACGCCGCGCCCCTGACCAGCGAAAAGCTGATCGCCGATGTGGCCACGCTGTACCCGGTCATTCAAAGCGTGATCCTGGACGCGCAGGGCAACCCGCGCGCCTACCCCAGTGCCTTCCATCACAGCACCGGGTCCTTATGACGCTGAGGCATGGCGCAAATACTTTGGCGACGAGCCCTACCCCACCACCTACGGGCAGCTGTTTGACGCCATGCTGCGCTTCACCCGGATGGAAAGCGGGCAGGATCCCGAGGCCCACTTCCTGTTTGACATGGACTATCCCCGCACCGTGCAGATGACGCTCAACGGCTTCATCCGCCAGTACGAGCAGCCCGATCAGCCGCTGGTGTTCAACGTGCCCGTTCTCAAGGATGCCCTGTCCAAGCTGGCCGAGATCAATGCGCTTCAGCAGGCGTCAGGGTTCAGCCCGCAGGAGTTTGAGGGCGAAAACTCCGGCGACCCGCGCAACGCGCCCTCCCTGGTGCACCCCTATGCCGGCGGCGGCGACCCGTTCGATGTGCCCGAATCCTTCGGCAAGGTCTTTGATGCCTTCCCCGCGTTCACGTTTGAGGAAGGGGAGCCGCCGGTGGTGATCGGCTATCTGGACGTGATCGTCT
>JAGVSV010000051.1 GCA_019137115.1 Bacillota bacterium | reverse complement strand
CCTGGCGGGGAGGATGCGATATGCTCAAAACAAACAGGCGGCTGGCCGCCTCTTTGCTGCTCAAATGCTGCATGGTGGCGGCCGTGGTGGTCGGTCAGATCGCGTCGGGCCCCAACATCTTCTCGATGGACCGCGCGCAGTACTACACCAACCTGAGCAACGTGTGGACGCTGGGGCTGGCGGTGGTCATGATCATGTGGGAGCTACGGCAAGCCTTGCGAGGGGCCCAAAACGAACCGCCACATGCCGGTCTGGCGAACGCCATGGTGCACAACGCCGTGCCCCTGCTGGCGCTGGTGGATTTCTTTGCGTTCCGCTATGGCTACAAGCCCCGCCGCTATGACTTGTCATGGAGCATTTTGATGCCATTCCTGTATTTGTTGCTGGTGCTGGGCCTGAGCATGTCCGGCTACCGCTTCAGCAGCAGCCGCGCGCCCTACTTCTTTCTGGATTACAGGGCGCTTGGCTGGTTCACGCTGAAAGGCGGCATTGGCACGTTCTGGTGGATTGTGCTGATCCTGCTGTTCGTGGTGGCCATGGGCAAGGTCATGCTGTCCATCCACAACCGGCTGGAACTGCGCTTCCCGGGCGTGAAGCGTGCAGTGACCCCGATGTCGGAACCCAGGGAGGAAACATGAGCACATCCACAGGGAAACCAACAACCATCCCGGAGCACAATGACGTCCCCGTGCTAGACAAAGTGGACGTGCTGGTCGCCGGCGGCGGGGTGGCGGGGGTCGCCGCCGCGATGGCCGCCGCGCGCATGGGTAAGTCGGTGCTACTGCTGGAAAAGATGGTGATGCTGGGCGGCCTGGCGACGGCGGGGTTCGTGGTGATCTACCTGCCGCTGTGCGATGGCAACGGACGCCAGCTGATCGGCGGCATCAGCGAGGAAATGCTGCTGGCTTCCATCGAACACAGTTATGACAGCTTGCCTGAACATTGGCGCAAAAAGGCGCGGCCAGCCCAGGGCAAGCAGCGCTACCAGACGCTGTTCAACGGCCCGCTGTTTGCCATGCGGCTGGATGAACTGCTGCTGTCCTCGGGCGCTAACGTGCTGTTTGACACGGCGGTGTGCGCGGTGGTGAAAGACGGGCGGCGGGTGACCCATGTGATCATCGAAAACGCCGATGGCCGCAGCGCTATTCCCTGCGACGCGGTAGTGGACGCCACCGGCGACGCGGTGGTGTTCAACAGGATGGGCGCGCGCACGGTGAACGGCCCGAACTACATGAGCTACTGGGCATACCGGACGGGCATCCAGGAAATCCAAACCGCGGCCCAAAGCGCGCGCGTACAGGACGCGGTGCGCCTGCAAACACTGGGTGCGGACTGCGACGGCAAGGGGCAACCGGACGATGTGCCCGTGTTTGATGGCCTCTCGGCCGACAGCGTGACACGCATGGCGCTGGAAGGGCGCAAAGCGGCGCTGCGGTACGTGCAGGAGCGACCCGCGGGCGAGGTTGCGTTCACCGGCATCCCCAGCATGCCTCAGTTCCGCACCACGCGCAGGATTGTGGGCAACGAACCGCTGGACTTTGCCAGGGACGGACAGCGGTCGGAGACCTCGGTGGGCAGCTGCGGGGACTGGCGCGGGACAGGCGTCACGCTTGAGATCCCCTATGGCGCGCTGACCTCGCCGGACGCTGACAATGTGCTGGCGGCGGGTCGCATCATTGCCTGCGCGGAGCGCGAGGCGTGGGAAGTGGCGCGGGTGATCCCGGTCGCGGCACAGACCGGCGAAGCCGCCGGCATCGCCGCCGCGCTGGCAGGCACAGGCAGTGTACATGATGTGGACGCACAGGCGGTCGCCGACCGCATGCGGCAGGCGGGTCATGTGATCCATCTGTAAAGACAGGCGGACGCAAAGGCCGCCGCGGGTTGCCCCGCGGCGGCCTGCTGTTTGGCTATTGTCTACTCGAGCGCTGCCTTGTAGGCGTCGTAGTAGTCGATGAAGTACTGGACATACTCCTCGTAGCCCAGGTCTTTGATGGTCTGGAAGTAGGCCGCGATGTTCTCATCGCTCAGCTCCAGGTCGCCGGAGATGAACTTCACATACGTTTCGTTCACATAGGCGTTGATGTCGGTGCCCAGCTCAGTGATGCGCTGGTTGTCCTCGGCGTTGAAGAAGCGGATGTCCGGGTACCCGTCGACCAGGTAGGGCAGGTAGTGCTCGTCCACCTTGTTCTTCCACACCTGCGGATTGGTCAGGCGCTTGCCTTCGCCGAACATGTCATAGCTCAGGCCGAGATAGCCGCCGATAATGCCCTGGATGCGCTGGTTGTGGTAATCGCCCAGCGTGGTAAAGGTGCCATCCTCGACTTCTGCTGCACTGTACTCGTACAGGCCGGTCTCCTCGTTCTTGGTGACGGTGTAGCCGCTCTTCAGGCCCAGAAGCCATTCGGTCTCCTCGGCGCTGGGGCCCCAGTGCGCCATCAGGTAGTTGTCATAGTCATACAGCCAGTCCACCCACTTCATCAGGCGCTCGACCTTTTCCGGGGCGGCGCTCTTGCTGATGCTGAAGGATTGGCAGTTGACCGCGTTGATGCTGCGCAGGATGGAGGGGGTGTCCTTCCATTCGCTGGTCAGCGGGATGGCGGCCACCATTTCGTCCGGGTTGATAAAGCCGCTCAGGGTCTGGTCAAAGCCGGTCAGGTCGTTGGCCTTCTGGGCCATGGACTGCTCGCCGGCGTACTGGTCGGAGTACACGTCGGAGGCAAAGTAACCCTCGTCAATGTACTCCTTCATCAGCTTCATGAAGGCGGGGAAGCGCTCTTCGTCCGCGTAGATGAACAGCGGCACATCGTCCTTGAGCGCGATACTGGTCAGGTAGCCCGCGGCGTGCGTGGTCCAGCCGAAGGCGTTGGCCAGGTAACGGGGCTGGTTGCCCAGGTCGCCGGTCAGCGGCACGACGTCCTCGCCGCGCGCCTTGAAGGCGGCCATGACCTTGGTGAACTCATCCAGGGTCTTGGCCATCGGCAGGCCGGCCTCATCCAGCCAGCGCTGGTTGATGTAGAACGTCATCTGCGGGGCATTGGCGTTGTTGAAGGAACCCAGCGAGTAGATGTGGCCGTCACCGGCGGAGATCAGCGTCTTGTACTCGGGGTGCTTGTCGTAGATGCGGGACAGGTTGGGCATGATTTCCGGCGTGATGTAGGGATCAAGCGCGATCAGGTTGCCTTCCACCTCGCCCTGTTCCACGACCTGCGAGGAGGAAATGAACATTTGGTAGAACACGTCGGGCATGTCGCCGGACGCAAAGGCAACGGCCTTGAAGTCGGATGCGGAGGTCACCTGGGTGACTTCGAACTTGATGCCGAAGTACGCCTCGGTGAAGTCCCACCACCAGATGTCTTCCGCAGGGCCCTGATTGGCGCGCTGGTAGACGACGATCGTCGATTCGATGACGTCGTCATAGCCGCCGTAGTACTTGGATTCCGCCTGTGCTACCCCAGCCAGTCCGATGACCATTATCAGGGTGAGCAGGATTGCCAGAGTCTTCCTCATGGTTGGTTTACCCCTTTCTTTATTGCACGTGGGTTAGCCCTTCAGGGAGCCGATCATGACGCCTTTGACGAAGTACTTCTGCACGAACGGATACAGGATGAGCATCGGCAGGGACGCGATGAAGATGATCGCGTACTTCGTGGTGTACATCAGGAAGGACGCATGCTGCATGGCTTCGATGTCCTCCTTGGTCATGGTCAGAATGTCCAGTGACTGGACCTCGTTCATGATCAGGATTTGTCTAAGGCGCAGCTGCAGCGGCCACTTGGACTGATCGGTTACATATATAAAAGCACTGTACCAGCTGCCCCACGTTCCCACAGCTGCATACAATGCGATTACCGCGATGATCGCGCCTGACAGCGGCAGGGCGATATAGAAGAAGGCTTTCATCTCGGACGCGCCGTCGATGTAGGCCGATTCGAAAATGTCCTGCGGGATGGAGGTCTGGAAGTAGGTTCGCGTGATGATCAGATTGGAATACCCGATCCCCATGCCGAGGATCAGGATCCACCGGGTATTAATGATGCCCAGGCTCTTGTTGAGCATGTAGCTGGGGATCAAGCCGCCGGAAATAAACATCGTGACAAAGAAGTACCACACGATCGCCACACGGCCGGGCAGGTCCTTCTTGGACAGCGCGTAGGCGGGTGGTATGGTCAAAAACAGCACGTACAGGGTGTGCGTCACGGTGTACAGCACCGTGTTGGCGTAGGCCGTCCAGATGGATTTTGTCTCGAATACGGTTTCATACGCCTCAAACGAAATGGTTTTGGGCCAGAAATACACACCGCCGAGCGCTGCTTCCTCCGGCGTGGCGATGGAGATCGCCAGCACGTACCACATCGGATAGATCATGATCGCGGTGATGATCAGGATGATGAAGATATTGACCGTATCAAAGATCACGTCGCTGCGCGAGCGGCGGATGCGGTTGTTGATACGCATGGGTTTTGTACTCAAAATACTTATGCTCCCTCCGCCTGACTCACCACAGGCTGAAATCAGACACCCTGCGGGCGATTGTGTTGGTGATGATGATCAGGATCAGGTTGATGAAGGTATTGAACAGGCCGATGGCGGCCGATGTATCCCAGTAGGCGGTAGAGCCGCCGGCGCCCAGCGTGAGCTCATATACGTAGGTGGAGATCACGCGGCTGGCGCTGATGTTGCGCTGCGTTTGCAGCAGGAAAACCTTTTCAAACCCGACGCCGATGATGCCGCCGATGCGCAGGATCAGCAGGATCACGATCGTGGGCATGATGGTGGGGATGTTGATGTGCCAGACAATGTCCCACCGGCTGGCGCCGTCCAGGCGCGCGGCCTCGATCATGTCGGTGGACACGCTGGCCAGGTTGGCCAGATAGATGATCGTGCCCCAGCCCAGGCCCTGCCACACGCCCGACCACACATACAGGTGGTCAAAGGATTTTGGGTCATACAGGAAATGATGCCGCGTGCCGCCAAGCGCCGCAATGGCATTGTTGACGATGCCCTGGTCCTGATTGAAGAACATGTGGATCATCGAACACACCACCACGGTTGAGATAAAGTGGGGCATGTAGCTGATCATCTGCACGGACTTTTTGAACTTCTGGTTGGTCAGCTCGTTGATCATCAGGGCAAAGATGATCGGCACCGGGAAGGTGGAAAACGAGTACAGCGAGATGCGCACGGTGTTCCACATGATCTGTGTGAACATGGGGCGATTGAAGAACCATTCAAAGTGCTTGAACCCATACCACGGGCTGCCCAGGATGCCCAGCTTGGGCTTGTAGTCCTTGAATGCGATCAGCACGCCATACAGCGGAATGTAGTGCCAGATAAAGGTGGTGATGATGGGCGGCAGAACCAACAGGTACAGCTGCCAATACCGGCCCAGCCGCCTGCGCAGCGATTTGCTGATCAGCGACCGGCTCCTGTCCAGGCTACTGGCTTGAGCCACTGAGTAATCCCCTCTCCGATTGCAGGGGCTTGGTCGCGGCTGTGCCGATCGTGTACTGGACCACGATTACGCTTCCGGGACTTCGCCCCCAATTTCAAACCTTCAGAAAAAAGACCAATCCCCTGGCCAGTTTCCCTATGTTGATGGAGCAATCATACCAGAGGCAGAATTTGTTGTCAACCACGCATTTGCCAAAAAACCGGCTTTTCTCAACACCTGTTGATCTGGAAATCACACGTGGGTGCTGAATAAATACGCGTCGCTGGGGTTTTCGTGCCCCGAACGGAAAATTTCCGCTGTCCAATATTTTTCCGGGTAGGGAATGATGACCCCCTGCCCGAGCATGATGTTGCGGGTGATGTCATACATGGGCGACACGTCAAACCCCTTTGCGTCGTGCAGGCTGTCCATGTCGCCGGAGAAAACTGAGAACGCGTAGTGCGCGAAATACGGCGGGCCAACGCTGTAAGTAGGGTCAGCGGTAAAGTCGATTCCGGCAAAGCCGTCCGGCACCGGGGTATCATCAGGAAAGAAGCGCCCCCAGTACCCCTGCTGCGGCTGCACATCCACGGATTTTCCGCTGTGATGGGAGAAATGGATGTCCCACGGCAACGCCGCCAGCGGCTTCCCCAGCGCGTCCAGCGCGGCAAACACGGCCCGGAGCTGGTTTGCATCCTCCAGGCCATGCTCCGGCTTGCCGACAAAGCGCATCGCCGGAGCCTTGACATAGTCCAGCTGCGCTATGGAAAAGCCCTTCTGCTGGTGTTTGAGCATATCGGGCATGAACAGCGACCACTGCACCTGGGCGTCGCCGTTCTTAAGGATGTTGACAAAGCCAAACACATTCACGCCATCGGTGCCCGAGGGACCCGTCTGCTGCCCGGCCACCAGCGCGCGGACATGGGGCTCCCGAATGGCTGAAAAATCCATCAGCATGCGCTGCACCGCCGCCGAAACCTCCTTGTCCTCCAGATCTCCGGCCAGCACCGCGTCAAATTCGTCCAGCGCCGCGAACAC
>JAGVSV010000011.1 GCA_019137115.1 Bacillota bacterium | reverse complement strand
CCCTGTTGGTCCCTGGGCACCCGGAAGGACAGCGCGCCGGGCGCCAAAGGATCCAGCCCCGTCAGCACCGCGTGGCTGTTGTTGACCATGGTGATGGGTTTTGTGCGCTGCCCCTTGCGGCCGATGCCAGAGAGAAAGGTATCGCCGAACGTGAACAGGCTTTTGCGCTGGCTGTCCAGCGGTGCGATATGGGTGACGGTTGAATAGATGCCGTCCGCGCCCCGCCACGCTTCGCCCGGTTCCCGCCGGGCAAAGGCATCCGTCCATTCCGCCGCCGGTTCCGCCACAAACCCGTCGCCCACCTGAATGTGCGCGCTGCCCTCGCTGTGGCCCGCTGAGAGCTCTGCCCGCAACCAGCGCGCGGAGCGCTGGCCCGCGTTTTTTTCGTTCACCTTCCGGAAGCGCACGCCGTCCAGCGAACTGGACAGGCTGCATCTCTGTGCCCACACCGTGCCGAGGGGATAAATCGCGCCCGCGTCCACGGTCATCTTGGGCTTTTCCGTGGTGACGGAAAGCGCGGCCAGCGTTTCGCCATATTGCTTCATGTGTTTTTCTCCAAAAAGAAGGCCGGCAGCCGCGGCCCAGGGGATGCGTGGCTGCCGGCCGGTTGCGTTTACTCCTGCTTCAGGTATGCCTGCGCGGCGTCGTTGTACATGGTGAGCACTTTGTCAATGTCGCCCATCTTCCTGATGTTCTCGATGTACGCGTCCCAGTTGTCAAAGCTTTCCTCGCCCTTGACGAACTTGGCGAACATCTCGTCGCGGTAGGTGGCAATCGGGGTCAGTATCTGCCCGGCTTCGGCGCCCTGCTCCACCGTGAACGAAATCTTGGGCGCGTCAAAGTTGGCGGGCATGTAGTCCGGGTTGGGGTAGGGCAGCTCGGTCAGGTAGGGGGATTTTTCCAGCGGCTCCTCGTGCACCTTGCCGTCGTAGTACACATAGTCCTGACGGGCCATGGCCACATAGGCGGAGGAGTCCGACGCCATCTGCAAGCCCGGGCGGTGCTTGGCGCTGGCGCGCATGCCGTATTTGTCGCCGGCGGTAAACGGGTCGTCCGCCTTGGCGATTTCGTCGATGAACGCCCTGTTGCCATTTTCATCCACGGTGTAGGTGACGTCCTTGATGCCCCAGGTGATCAGCTCGATCACATCCGGCGCGTACTGGAGATCGAGGAACTTGACCAGCGTCTCCGGATCCTTGGTGTTGGAGTCCACAATGAACTGGCCCCAGCCCGAGAGGTCATACGAATTCACGTTCTGCACGCTCTGCCAGGACTTGCCGAACTCCTTGGTGTCCGGGTACAGGGTGACGGCAAAGACATCGCCGGTGGATTCCCTGGCCGCGCGCGTATAGTCGCCGGGCGCGGTGAACCACTCGTTGATGCCGATGAAGTTCTTGCGGTTCAATAGCTTTGACTTGACCGTGTCATCGGTCTCCAGCGAGTATTCCGGGTCCAGCAGCTTGTCCGTGTACAGCATGTTGAGGAACTGCAGAGCTTTTTTGTAGTTCTCGTCAAACACGCCGAAGCGGAACACCTCGCCGTCCCAGTAGATGTCGTTGTACACATGGTGCATCAGGTACACGGAGTTGAAGTTGTTCCACCGGGTGTTGATCGGAAAGCTGTCCGGGTAAATCTCCTTTAGCTTCCGGGCGGCTTCGACCACGCCCTCCAGCGTGGTGGGGATTTCGATGTTGTTCTCCTCAAATACGGTGGCGTTGAACACCATCATGTTATTCGGCAGCATGCCCTTGTCAGCCTCAAAGCGCGGCAGCGCGCCCTCCAGCAGCCGGTAGATCTTGCCCTCGGCGTTGTAGGCAAGGCTTTCGCCGGCGGGCGTCTGCTCGATGAACTTCTGGTAGTTGGGCATGTCATACTGGGAAAAGTCCAGCAGCATGCCGGCTTCGGCTTCGCGCGATACATCGTGGAACAGCGGCGTGGTCATGAAGTCGGTCATGGAGTCGGTGTTGAGCATGATGCGTGCGCGCTCGTCATATTCCGACGACGGAATGCGGGTGTAGTTGACCTTGATCGGGCGGCCCATCTTCTCCTCCATCAGGCGCAGCCATTCCTGCTGCACCATGGAGGCGTCGTCGTCCCCGCCCCAGGCGATGACGGTTGCGGAAAACTCGAACGGTTCGGCGCTTTGTGCCAGCGCACCCAGCGCGGGCAGCATCAGAAACGCCAGGAGCACGGCCACCAGCCGGGTCAGGTTGCGTGGTTTCATGGATTTTCCTCCTTGTGGTTGTTGTGTATGGTTTGGATCGGCTACCCTTTGATGGCGCCGATCATGACACCCTTGACAAAGTATTTCTGGAAGAACGGGTAGATCATCATCACCGGGAACATCGCCACCACGATCATCGCCATCTGCACGCCCTTGGGGCTGACGGGCTGGTTGCGCAAAAACGCGTCGCCCCCACCCTGCGCCCCCGCGCGCCGCATGATGGCGGTCATGTCCAGCTTGTACAGGTAGCTGCGCAGCACCAGCTGCAAAGGGTACAGCTCCTCGCTTTTCAAATACACCAGGCCATTGAACCAGCTGTTCCACACCCCCACGATGTTGAACAGCGCGAAGGTCGCCAAAAGCGCCTTGGACAGCGGCAGCACGATCCGGAACAGGATCGCCATATGCCCGGCGCCGTCCAGCTGCGCCGACTCGCGCAGCTCGGCCGGGATGTTTTTAAAGAACGTCCGGAACATGAACACCGTCATGGCGGATACGCAGCCGGGGATGATCATCACCCAGGGCGTGTTGATCATGCCCAGCTGATCCATCAGCACATAGCTGGGGATCAGCCCGCCGCCAAAGAACATGGTGATGGACAGATACACGGTCAGGAACTTTTTGATCGGGAACGCGTCGATCATCAGCGGGTAGGCCATCATGGACGTGAACAGCAGCATCAGCACCGTGGAGCCGGTCGCGTAGAAGATCGAGTTGCGGTAGCCGAAGTACACCATGCGGTCGCGCAGGATATAGCCGTAGTTGGAGGTGTTGAAGCCCCGGGGAAAGAAGCTGACGGTGTTGCGCACCACGCTGTCCTCGCTGGAAAACGAGATGGAGACGATGTGCAAAAAGGGATAGATGATGACCACCAGCAGCCCGGCCATGAACAGCACATTGAACAGGTCAAACAGCGTTTCGTGCCATTTTTGCTGATAGCGCCTTCTTGTGCTCATACCGTCACCACAGGCTGGTCTCGGACAGGCGGCGGCTGATCGCGTTGGCCAGCACCAGGATCACAAAGCTGATGGCCGACATGAACAGCCCGATGGCGGTGGCGGATTCATACCGGCCGCCCAGCAGGCCCTCGCGGTATACATAGGTACCGATCACATCGGCCACCGAATAGGTGTCCGGCGTGTACAACAGCAGCACCTTCTGAAAGTCCGTGCCCAGAATGCCGCCCAGGTTGAAGATCAGCAGCACGATCGTGGTGGGCTTGATGGCCTGCCAGCTGATGTGGATCATCTTCATGAACCGGCCGGCGCCGTCAATGTCCGCCACGTCGTACAGCTCCGGGTCGACCCCGGAAAGCGCGGCCAAATAGATGATCGAGCCAAAGCCCACGCCCTGCCAGATGCCGGAGGCGATAAAGATCGTGCGGAAGTATTTGGGCTCCAGCAGGAACATTTTGGGCTCGCGCCCGAACAGCGCGGTGATCTGGTTGAACAGCCCCTCGCGGGAGGTCATCTCCCGCAGCATGCCGCACACCACCACCACCGAGATAAAGTACGGGAAGTATGAGACCGTCTGCACCAGCTTCTTGTACCGAAGGGCGCGCAGCTCGTTGAACAGCAGCGCCAAAATAATGGGCGCCGGGAAGCTCCACAGCAGGCTGTAAATGCCCAGCAGCAGCGTGTTGGTCATCAGCCGTCCGCTTAACGGATTGTTGAAAAACCCCTGAAAATGGGTCAGTCCCACCCATTTGCTGTTCCAGATACCCAGGCGCGGGCTGAAGTTTTTGAACGCCATTAAAATGCCGTACATCGGGAAATAGTGGAAAATCAGCACCACCAGAAACCCCGGCAGCACCATCAAAAACAGCGCCCGGTTGTTGTTGAACGATTGAATCGCCCGCTTAACCAAAGCCCATCCTCCAGCCTGTTCCCCGCCGCGCCGCAGTTTGAACATCGACGAAACACGGGCGGCGGGAATTGATACTTTTCTACCCACAGCATACTGTATGAAGGCGCTGTGTGTCAACACGAAACGGAACTTGCTTCATATATGCAACCGGCGTTTTGGCGCATAAAAACGCCGCCTAACCGATGCCGCACGTCTGTTCAAACCGTCCCGCATCCTGTATCATCAGGGCAGCAACGCGAAAAACCAAACGACCGTACATGCAGGAGGGCAACATGGGCGCAATGTTCCGCAAACGGCTGATCAGCCGGGAGAACTTTGAGGCGGCGTCGGTGTTTGATGTCAACAACGACGGCGTGATGGACATCGTCAGCGGCGGGTACTGGTATGAGGGGCCGGATTTTACAAATAAACACAAGATTGCCGAGATCCCGACCTATGGCGAATACCGGGGGGATTTCTGCGATTACCCGATGGACGTCAACGGCGATGGGTTTCTGGACATCATCACCGCCAGCTGGTTTGACGACGGGCTGTACTGGCGCGAAAACCCCGGCGACACCGGCAAGGAATGGAAACTGCACAAGGTGGCGGTGTGCTCGCCGGTGGAAACGGTGCGCTGCTTTGACATCGACGGCTGCGGCGTGCTCGAGGTGTTCCCCAACACGCCGATGTCCGCGCAGTGTTTTTTCAAGCTGGTCACCGATGAGCATGGCAAGGGCACAGGGCGCTTTACCAAGCACGTGATCGGCAACGAGCCCAGCGGGCACGGCATGGGCTTTGCGGACATCAACGGCGATGGCAGGATGGACATTGTATTGAGCAACGGGTGGCTGGAGCAGCCCGATAACCTGTTCCTGGATGAATGGACGTACCACAAGGAGTTTCAGTTTGGTTCGGCCAGCGTGCCCATTCTGGGGCTGGACATCGCGGGTAACGGCATGACCGACCTGATCGTCGGGCAGGGGCACCATTACGGGCTGCACTGGTATGAGCAGCGGAAAAAACCCGACGGCGGCCGGTACTGGATTCGGCGGGCGATTGAGGAGGAGCGCAGCCAGTACCATGATCTGTGGCTTATGGACATTGACAATGACGGCGAGCTGGAGCTGATCACCGGCACCCGCTGGCGCGCGCACAACGGCAACGACCCGGGCGAGGACCAGCCCATCGGTTTGTTCTACTTCAAGGGCGTGAAGGGCGGCACGTTCACCAAGCACACGATTGACTTTGGCGATCCCAAAGAAGCCAGCGGCGTGGGCATCTATTTCTGGGTGGCCGACACCAACAACGACGGCTATCTGGACATCGTGGCGCCGGGCAAGGAAGGCCTGTACCTGTTTGAAAACCTGGGGGCGCAGGCGAAATAGGCAGCGCGGGCGCACCCGAACGAATACGAATCATCCCCGGCGATGCCGTAGCAGGCGCGCCGGGGATTTCGTGTGGTTCGCGTATCTTGCTACGAGCCCAGCTCAAAAAACCGCGCGTTGATGGCCAGCGCGGGGTCGACCGGCACCCGGGCGCGTACGGTATCTGCGGGAATGTTGATAACCGGGGTGCGGCGGATGGATTTTCCCGAGAACTGCGGCAGGTAGGCGCGCTGCGCTTCCAGCATGTCGGCGGCCATATCACGGATATCCTTCAGCGACAGCCGGGAAGCCGCGGTCAGCGGGTCCAGCGCGCAGGCGTGCACCACGGCCTCCGGGTCGGCGTTCATCGCGGCGTCCACCGCCAGGCGCTGCACGTTGATGTTGGTCAGGTTCAGCGCCGCGCACTGATGGGGCAGGTCGCCCACCACCGTGCGGTGGATGCCGGTGGCATCCACATACATGGGGCCTTCGGCGCAGCAATCGGCGGGCAGGTTGCTGATCATGCCGTTGTTGCGCACATTGCCGTTGAAACGAAATGGCACGCCGGTCGCATGCGCGGCGATGATGTAGGAGCCATACTCCACCGAGCGCGGGGGCAGTGTCAGCGGCTCGTCCGCCAGCAGGTCGCGGCCCTCGTATTTTTGCGCGACATGTTGGTTAAACGCCAGGCTTGCCCCGGTTTGCCCGCCAAAGCCAGGCTCGTCGCAGTACCGGGCAAGCACGGCATCGTTTTTGCGGAAGTACGGCAGGTATTCGCTCAAATGCCCGGTGGACTCGGTCATGAAATAGCCAAAGTGCCGGAACACCTCGCCGCGCACCTTTTCGTTGGCGTAATATTCGGCCTGTTCAAAGCGCTCGCGCAACACC
>JAGVSV010000306.1 GCA_019137115.1 Bacillota bacterium | reverse complement strand
GAATCGGCAGTGGACGGCACACGCAAGTACCTGTTCGGCATGCAGGATGGCCATTGCGTGGAAGGCGTGCTGATGCGCTATTCCTATGGCAACACGCTGTGCATTTCTACCCAGGTGGGCTGCCGCATGGGCTGCACGTTCTGCGCCAGCACGCTGGAGGGCTGCGTGCGCAACCTGTCAGCAGACGAAATGCTGGGCCAGGTGCTGTGCGCCCGGATGGAACCCGATGTGGGTGCGCTGCGCAACATTGTGCTGATGGGCAGCGGGGAACCGCTGGACAACTATGACGAAACCGTGCGCTTTTTGCGGCTGGTGACCCATCCGGACGGCATCAACCTAAGCGTGCGGCACATTTCGCTGTCCACCTGCGGGCTGGCGGACGCCATGCTGCGCTTTGCCGACGAAGGGCTGCCCGTTACGCTGTCGGTGTCGCTGCACGCGCCCAACGACGCGCTGCGACGGCAGCTGATGCCCGTCGCGCGGCGGTACCCCATCGCCCGGGTTATGGACGCCTGCCGTAACTACATCCAAAAAACCGGGCGGCGCGTGATCTTTGAATACGCGCTGATCGGCGGGGTCAACACCGGGCGCGACAACGCGCGCCAGCTGGCCTGCCTGCTGCGCGGCATGCAGTGCCACGTCAACCTGATCCCGTTAAACGATGTGCCCGAGCGCGACCTGAAAGGGGCATCCAGGGGTGAGATACAGGCGTTCTTAAACGAGCTGACCGAGCTGAATATCTCGGTGTCCCTGCGCCGGGAGATGGGCGACGACATATCGGGCGCCTGCGGGCAGCTGCGCCGCAGCCACCTGGCGCAGGGCGCGCTGGCGCCGGAGGTGGCCCAATGAAGGCGATCCTCCGCACCGACCCCGGCAAAGTGCGCGACAGCAATCAGGACGCCGCGCTGGTGTTGCCCGGCATGGCTCCGCTGTACGCGGTGGCCGACGGCATGGGCGGGCACCGTGGCGGCGATGTGGCCAGCGCCATGGCGATCGAGGGACTTCGGGAGCTGGAAAATGTCGCGCCCACGGAAGCGACGATCCGCGCGTGCTTTTCGGTGATCAACGAGCGCATCAACACCCGCCAGGGCGAGGACGAAACCCTGAAAGGCATGGGCACAACGCTCACCATGCTGTGGGAAACCGAGGACAGCGTCCTGTTGGGGCACGTGGGGGACAGCCGGGCGTACCTGTACAGGGGCGCGCGGCTGTATCAGGTGTCGCGGGACCATTCGCTGGTGGGCGAGCTGCTGCGCACCGGTGTGATCAGCAAGGAAGCCGCGCGGGACTATCCGTACCGGCACATCATCACGCGCGCCGTGGGCACCGACAGCCATCTGGCGTGCGACACGGCGGTGATGGACAAGCAGCCGGGCGACCGCTGGCTGCTGTGCTCCGACGGCTTGACCGACGGCATCACCGATGAACAGATCGAGGGCTGCGTGCGCATGGCCGACATGGAGGAAGGGGCGGACACCCTGATGCGCATGGCGCTGGAGGCGGGCGGGCGTGACAACATTACAGTGCTGCTGCTGGAGGTGAGCGCATGAACCCCGGCACGGTGCTCGAGGATCGCTACGAGCTGGTCGAGCTGATCGGTCAGGGCGGCATGGCGATTGTATACCGCGCGCGCGACCGGCGCACCGGACACTTCGTGGCGGTCAAATACCTGCGCCCGGAGTTCCGGGAGAACCCGGAGTTTTTGGAGCGGTTCCGCCGCGAGGCCATCGCCGCCAGCAAGATGAGCCACCACAACATTGTGAACCTTCTGGACGTGGGCAATGACCCGGAGAACCCCTACATCGTCATCGAATATGTCAACGGCAAGACGCTCAAGGACATTATCCGGGAGCAGAAGCGCATCCAGCAGAACGTGGCCGGGCAGATCGCCATCCGCATCCTGTCCGCGCTGCAGCACGCGCACGCGGCCAACATCGTCCACCGGGACATCAAGCCCCAGAACATCCTGGTCGACCAGGACGGCTATATCAAGGTGTCGGACTTTGGCATCGCGCGCATGCTGGACCACACGGCGCACACCGAACCGGACGGGGAGAAGAGCGTGCTGGGCTCGGTGCACTATTTCTCGCCCGAGCAGGCCAGCGGCGGCACCGCGCGCGTCACCAGCGACATCTACAGCGTGGGCGTGGTGCTGTACGAGATGCTCACCGGCGAGGTGCCCTTCCAGGGGCAGGCCGACGCGGTGATCGCCATGCAGCACGTGCAGGTGCGCCCCAAGCCCCCGCGCGGGATCGTGCCCGACCTGTCGCCCAGCCTGGAAGCGGTGGTGTTGAAGGCCCTGGAGAAGGACCCGGACGACCGCTACCACACCGCGCTGGAAATGGCGCAGGCCATCAAGCTGGCGCTGCAAAACCCCGAGCGCGAGAACACCATGGATGTGCCGGTTATGAAGCCCGAGGCAGTCCGCAAGCGACCGCCTGCCGCGAGGGTGCGCAAGCGCTGGGGCCGCGCGGGGGTGGCGCTGCTGGGCGTGGTGCTGATGGCGGGGCTGGTGGTGGGCACGATCCTGTTGTACACCAACATCGTCAACACCACGCGCGCGCCGTACCTGCTGGGTGAGACCGAGCAGGACGCCATGCGCCTGGCGCGGCAGGCCGGCCTGGTGCCCGAAATTGTCAGGCAATCGGGCACCGCGCCTGCGGGCACGGTGATGCTGCAATCCCACGACTTTGACTACCCGATGCGCCGGGGCGCGGTGATCCTGATCACGGTGAGCACCGGGCCGGTGCAACAGGCTGTGCCCAAGCTGGTGGGCATGTCCGAGCAGGACGCCCTGGCCGAAATGACGCGCATCGGGCTGACCCTGCTGGTGACCGAGCGCGTGATCGACACGGAGGAAGCCGGCACCATACTCACGCAGGAACCTGCCCAGGGCAAGGTGCTGGAATATGGCGGCATCGTCCAGGTGGTGGTGTCCGGCGGCCGGGTCGTGGTGCCGCTGGTGGAAGGCCTGCGCCGCGAGGAGGCGCTGACCATCCTGCGCACCGCCGGGCTGAACGTCAGCAAGATTGACGAGATCGCGGTGGCGGACGTTGCCCAGGCCGACCGCGTTGCCGACCAGCTGCCCGACCCGGACACCGTGGTGATGGCGCAGACCGAGGTTATGCTGGCCATTTATGTCGTGCCTCCCGCGACGCCCGAAGCGACCAAAACGCCATGAGGACAGGGCAGATCATCGAGGGGCGCGGCGGCCTGTACACCGTGGCGGAGGACAGTGGCGCGACGCACGTACTGCGCGCGATGAACAAGCTTCGCCGGCAGAACCAGACGCCGCTGGTGGGCGACCGCGTCCACTTCACCGAAAGCGTGGGCGAAAAGCACGGATGGCTGATGGAAATCCTGCCCCGGACCAGCGAATTCCTGCGCCCGCCGGTTGCCAACGTGGACATGCTGGTGATCACCGTAGCGCCGGTGCCCGTCCCGGACTGGCTGCTGGTGGACAAGCTGCTGCTGTTTGCGCGCACGCAGGCCATTATCCCGGTGCTGGCGGTCAACAAGTGTGACATTACGCAGGACACCCATGTAGAAGCCGCGCGCATGTACCGCGCCGCCCAGCTGGACATCCTGAGCGTCAGCGCGGTGTCCGGCGAAGGCCTGGACAAGCTGGCGGATGCCATGCGGGGCCATCTGTGCGGTTTTGCCGGGCAGTCCGGCGTGGGTAAAAGCCGGCTGATCAGCTCGCTGCTGGACATTGACCTTGTCTCACAAAGCGTCAGCGCCCGCATCGAGCGCGGCCGGCAGACCACCCGGCACACGGCGCTGCTGTCCGGCCACGGGCTGCGCGTGCTGGACACGCCGGGGTTCAGCCTGCTGGAAACGCCGGACAAGCTGGAGCCCGCCCAGCTCCCGGAGCTGTACCCGGAGTTTGAGCCCTATCTGGGGCAGTGCCGGTTTTTGACCTGCCTGCACGACCGGGAGCCCGGCTGCGCCGTGGCGCAAGCGGAACAGCAGGGCGACATCGACGCGCAGCGCATGGAACGCTACCGCGCGCTGCTTACCACCGTACAAACCAACTGGAGGGAAAGATATGATTGAGATTGCGCCATCCATCCTGGCCGCTGACGTGATGCACATGCAAAAGGACATCCAGCGCATTCTGGACGCGGGCGCGGATGTGCTGCATGTGGACATCATGGACGGGCATTTTGTGCCCAACTTGAGCTACAGCCCGGCGCTGGTCAGGGCGCTGCGCAGCGCGTTCCCGGACATGCTGCAGGATGTGCACCTGATGATGACCAACCCGGAGAAATACCTTGTGCCGTTTGCCGAGGCCGGCGCGGGCAGCATCACCATCCACGCGGAGATTGACGGCGACGTGGCTGCCATCCTTGGCGACATCCGGGCGATGGGCTTGCCCGCCGGCGTGTCGGTCAAGCCGGGCACCCCTGCGGAAACTATCTTTCCATATCTGGCGCTGTGCGATCTGGTGCTGATCATGACGGTGGAGCCGGGCTTTGGCGGGCAGAAGATGATCATGGCGGCGCTGGACAAGGCCACCGTGCTTCGCAAGCACGGCTATGAGGGCATCATTTCGGCGGACGGCGGCATCGGGCCGGACAACGCGCACGAGGCCACCTCGCGTGGCGTCAACCGGCTGGTGATGGGCACGGCGCTGTTCAAAGCCGCCGATCCCCGCGCCGCCATCCTCAAAAGCCGACGGGAAGCCCGTTGAGCCTTCCCATCCGCGCCAAGCACGCGCTGGGGCAGCATTTTATCACCGACGCGAACCTGCTTCGCCGCATGGTGGCGGAAACCCCGCTTGCGCCCGGCGACGCGGTGTTTGAGGTCGGCCCCGGCTTGGGCGACCTGACGCGCGTGCTGGCCGAACAAGCCGGCCAGGTGGTGGCGCTGGAGGTCGACCACGACCTGGTACCGCTGCTGCAGCAGCAGTTTGCCGACCAGCCGAGTGTGCAGATCGTTGAAGGCGATGTCATGGAAGCCAACCTGCCCGCGCTGCTTGCGCCGCTGGGACGCTTTCATGTGATCGCCAACCTGCCCTATTACCTGACCACGCCGATCCTGACGCTGCTCTTAAGGCTCGCGCTGCCGGTCGCCTCCATCTGCGTCACCGTGCAGCAGGAGGCCGCCCAGCGCGTGCTGGCGCATCCTTCCAGCAAGGAGTACGGGCCCCTGTCCATCCTGGCGCAGTACCGCACCGCGCCGCGTGCCGCCCTGGACATCCCGCGCAGGAGCTTTACGCCCCCACCGCATGTCGAAAGCACCTTTCTGGTGATGCCAGCGCTGGAAAAACCGCCGGTCATTGTCCCCGACGAAGCGGCGTTTCTGAAACTGGTGCAGACCTCATTTGCCATGCGCCGCAAAACGCTGGTCAACAACATGATGAGCGCCTATGGATTGCGCCGCGCGGACGCGCAGGGCATCATAACACAAGCAGGGCTTTCGCCCACCGTGCGCGCCGAGGCGCTGAGCCTTGACGAATTCGCGCGGCTGGACGCGGCGCTGCGCGCCTTCAGCCCATAGACTTATTTCCCGTTGGTTTCCTGAAGGAGCGTTTGAACGCGGTCAAAGTACCGCGCGCGCTCCTCTTTTGACAGCTTCATCTGTCTGGAGATCAGGTCGATGACCCCGACCGGACGCACCCGGGCGTAATATTTGACCGCGTTTACGTCCGTGCGCCAGGAGTCCATCGTGATGTTGCGCCAGCGCGCGATGTGCCGGGGCAGAAGGTCGGCCAGCGCCTGTTCCCACGGCGCGAAACGCGCCTCGACGGAAGGCCACGTGAAGTGCTTTTCCAGCATGTCGGCAAACAGGGTCAGGAATTTGTCCCGCATCGCCGGCACCTCCAGCAGGGCGGCCAGGTGCACATGCTGGAACCGCGCGCGCTTGGCTGTTTTGGGCTTCAGATACCAGCTGATCGGCGCTTCGTCCAGCCCCTTGAACGACGCCTCCACATCAAACAGCAGGTACTTCCACTTGCCGCCCGGCACCCGGTACATGCGCACATTGGTCATGTCCGTGTTGCCGATGATCATCTCAAAAATCGTGTGCGCAAACAGGCTGTCTATGTCCAGTTGCTCCGTTACATAGGCCAGGTTTTCCGGCAAGTTCAAATCATTGTCCCGGCAGAAGTCCATCAGCGCCAGCCAGTCCCTGTTGCTGCCGTTTTGCACATACTCGTCCACGCCGGTGCGTGCCAGAATGTCGATGCGGTCGATGTCCCTGTCCTTCGTGACGCCTTCCCATTGCGCGATAAAATGCTTGTTGATCTTTTCGCGCAGGTTGTAGTGCCCCCAGTATTTTCCGTTGATGTACACCGTGATCGGGATGCCGTCCTGGTACAGAAGCCCCGTGCCCGCCGCCAGCGAGGAGATCGC
>JAGVSV010000237.1 GCA_019137115.1 Bacillota bacterium | reverse complement strand
ACAATACCGTGCTGATGAAGCATTGTTTTGACCAGGGCGTTGTGCCCAGCGATGGCTCTGGCTTTGGGCGAGAATCAGGCAAAGGGTTCTTGCGGGTGAACTTCGGCTGCCCGCGTCCACAGCTGACGGAAGGGCTGCATCGCCTGGCTGCCGCTGTTTCCAGCATATCGTAAAGGGAGAAAGCAATGAGCAATCTGGATCAGATTCTATCCAACATGGAGCCACGGCTGGTGGAAACACTCAAAGCGTGGGTCAAAATCCCCAGCGTGCTGGGCAAGGCGGAGCCGGGCGCGCCGTTTGGCAAGGACCTGCGCGTAATGTTGGACCGTGCCCTTTCTGACTGCGCGGCGCTGGACTTTGACACGGCCGATTTTGGTGGATATATCGGCCACGCGGAGTTTGGCGAAGGCAACGACGAGGACGCACTGGCGATCCTTGCGCATCTGGACGTGGTGCCGGTGGGCGACGGCTGGACGGTGGACCCGTTCGGCGGCGCAGTCCGGGATGGCAAAATCTACGCGCGCGGCGCCAGCGATGACAAGGGCCCCGCGGTGGCGGCGCTGTACGCGATGGCGGCCGTCAAACAAGCCGGAATCCCGCTGAAGCGCAAGGTGCGGCTGATCCTGGGGTGTGACGAGGAAAGCGGCATGAAGGACATCGCCCACTATCAAAAGGTAACCGTCATGCCGCGCAGTGGGTTCAGCCCGGACGCGACGTACCCTGTCATCAACATCGAAAAGGGCTTGTATGTGCTGACCCTCAAAGGCAAGCCGGACAACGAGGGTTTGCGGGTGCTCCGGTTTGTGACCGGGGAGCGCCGCAACGTGGTGCCGGGTATGGCGCAGGCGGGGGTGGAGGGCGATGAAGCGCTGGCGCAGCGCGCACTGGCGATCGCGGCATCCTATGGATGGCCTGCAACAGCGCATGCGGAAAACGGGCAAGTGCATCTGCAGACCACCGGCATCAACGGGCACGCCGCATTCCCCCATCTTGCGCGCAACGCGATCGGGCAGATGCTGATCATCCTGCGCGACTTGGGGGCAACGGGCGCGTGGAAACAGCTGGCCGACGCCATCGGCACCGAATACCACGGCGAGCATCTGGGCATCGCCGTAGAGGATGGCGCGTCCGGGAAACTCACCTGCAACCTGGGTATCATACAGTATGAGGGCGACGACATCGTGGCCACGCTCGACATCCGCTACCCGCTGCTGGCCAACCCCACCCTGCTGCCCACCCTGGCAAGGCAGCATCTGCCGGGATTTGTCGTCACCGGGCAGGACAGCAAAGGGCCGCACTTTGTCCCGGAGGACAGCTCGCTGGTGCAGGCACTGCTGGATGCCTACCATGAGGTGACCGGGCTGGAGCGCAAAGCGATCGCCATCGGCGGGGGTACCTATGCCCGCGCGCTCAGCGAAGGCGTGGCGTTCGGCGCGCTGTTCCCCGGCGAAAAGGACATCGCCCACCAAGCGGATGAGTATGCCTCGCTGGAGAGCCTGTACAAAAGCATGCGCATCTTTGCCCGCGCCATCGTCAAACTGGCAGCGAAAGAGGACTGAATGGACACCAACCAGACCCAACAGGTACTTACCTGCATCAGCTGTCCCGTGGGGTGCCGGATGACCGTTACCATTGAGGACGGCAAGGTGCTGCGCGTGGAGGGCAACACGTGCAAGCGGGGCGATGTATACGCCCGCCAGGAGAGCATCGCGCCCCTGCGGATGGTCACGGCAGTGGCGGCTGTCAAGGACAGCCCCACCCCCATCAGCCTGAAAACCGAGCAGCCCATCCCCGTCCGGCCAGGTGCTTCTTGACAATGTGGCGGGGACAGGTGTGCGCCTGATCGCCACCAAATCCTTGCCCTGACAGGAGGACAACATGCCCCTTTCCCCGATCCTGATGCAGCCCGCGTACCGCTACGGGGCGATGACCCCATGGGGTGGCACGCGATTAAGCGACTTGTACGGCCGCGCTCTGCCGGACTCCCGTACCGGCGAAAGCCTGGAGGTCAGCGCGATTGCGGGGCTCAACAGCCGCGACAGCGACGGCACCCCGCTGTCCGAACTGGTCAATAAATACGGCAAATTGCTGGTGGGCACCAAGGTGCGCGGCGAGTTCCCGCTGCTGCTCAAGCTCATTGACGCCAAGGAGCGCTTGAGCGTGCAGGTGCACCCGGACGATGCCTATGCCAGCCGTAACGAGGGCAAACTGGGCAAAACCGAGGCGTGGGTGATCCTGCACGCGCTGCCCGGCGCCGAACTGATCTACGGCATCGTGCCCGGCGTCAACCGCGAAACACTGCGCCGTGCGTCCGAACAGGGCGCCCAGGTGGAGCCGCTGTTGCGCCGCGTTCCGGTGAAAGCCGGGGATGCTTTTTATATCCCGGCAGGCACCGTGCACGCCATCGGCGCTGGCATCGTGCTGTACGAGATCCAGCAGTCCAGCGATGTGACCTACCGCTTTTACGATTGGGAACGCCGCGACAGGCACGGCAACAAGCGCGCGCTGCATCTGGTCAAGGCGCTGGACGTGACGAAATTCGGCGAGGAACTGCAGCCCATTGTGCCCCTGGCTGTTCCGGTGGATAGGGGCACGGGGCAACGCGAACGTTTGTTCGATACCGGGTATTTCCTGACCGACCGCTACCAGGATTGCACCGATGTGCTGTTGCCGGCCGATCCGCGGCGCTTTTCAATGCTTACTGCGCTATCGGAGACGACGCTGCGCCAGCCCGACGGAAAGGTTACCGTACTGCCTGCCGGGCAAACCATGCTGCTGCCCGCGCTGGGGGATGACCTGCTGGCCACCGGCGGCAGCTTTCTGGTGTCCGCGCCGCAGATCAAAGACTGATAAATCTGTATACAATTACCGGCCGGAGCAATGCCCCGGCCGGTTCTTACGTCGTGGTTCAGTTCGCCTTAGCTGGCGGGCACCTCGAAAACGGGGATCACGCCCTCGGCAAATTGTGGCTCGTTGAGAATGAAATCATACACCTTCTGGGTGAGCAGCACGGTGCGCAGCGCCTCCACAAACGGGGCGTCCTTGTCCTCCGGGCGGATCACGATGGGGTTGACATACGTCTGGCCATTGCCCTCCAGGGGCTCCAGCAGGAGAGCGTCCCTGGCGGGGCTCAGGCCCGCGCCGATGGCGAAGTTGCCGTTGATGACCGCGTAGGCGACGTCCGGCAGGATGCCGGTGATGCGCTCGGCATCGATTTCGACGATTTCAATCTCTGTCAGGTATTCCGCAATGTCCTCTTTGGTGGTGCCGGTGGACATCGGGCCGATGCCTTCCTTCAGCTTGATTAGGCCGGCATCCTGCAGCAGCAGCAGCCCGCGCACTTCGTTGGAGGGATCATTTGTGACAGCGATCTTGTCGCCCTTGGCAACGTCTTTCAGGTCGCTCTTGGTGCCGGCGTAGATGCCGAACGGCTCATAGTGGACGCCAAACGCGGCAATGAGCTTCTCCGCTTCCGGCACCTCGTTGTTGTACGCCTCCAGGTAGGGGATGTGCTGGAAGTAGTTGGCGTCCATGTCGCCTGCCGCAGTGGCGGGGTTGGGCAGCGGATAGGCCGTCATCAGGACGATCTCCAGGTCATAGCCAAGCGCGGCCAGGTCCTCGCGGACGAACTCCAGGATGACCTCGTGCGGCCCGGGGGTGACGGTGCCAACGACGATTTTCTCGTTGGCCAGGGCAGAGACGGCACTCAGCGCCAGTACCAGGGTAAGGATTGCTGCGATCAGCTTTTTCATGGGGTTTCTCCTTTCAAATGGGGTGACTTTTGTTGATGTGTTACCTGTTTCGATGGTCGATACGCTTGGTGGAGTAGGCGCCTGCCAGGCTCATGATCTGCACCAAGAGCACCAGCAGAATGCTTGCCGAGTACATGATGTCCGATTGCCGCATGTTCAGACCTTTGATGATCGCGATGGTGCCCAGCCCGCCGCCGCCCGCCGCGCTGGCCATGGCGGTGTACCCCAGGATGGTTACCATGCAGATGGCCGCGCCGTTGACCAGGGAGGGCATTGCTTCCGGGATCAGAACCTTGCGGATCAACTGCCAGCTGGTGGAGCCCATGGACTGCGCCGCTTCCAGGATACCGTGATCCACTTCGTTCAGCGAGCCTTCCACCATGCGGGCCACGTACGGGAATGCGCTGATGATCAGCGGGAAGATCACCGACCGGGTGCCGATGCCTGAGCCCATCACCACCCGGGTCACCGGGAAGAGCAGCACCAGCAGGATGATGAACGGGATGGACCGCAGAAAGTTGATGACGGTCCCCAGGACGGCGTTGAATCGCGGCGCCGGCATGATGTGATCCTGCCGGGTGACCACCAGCAGCACGCCCAGCGGCATACCAATGAGATAGGCAAACAGCGTCGATGGGATGGTCATGCGCAATGTTTCCAGCAGACCCGTCCACAACAGGTGCACCAGCTGATCCGTACTCATTTCGTATTCACCTCCTTGACCGTCATGCCATGGGATGTGAGGTATGCAACAACTGTCTCCTTTTCATGCGGCCCGGACGGCATTTCGATGAGCATTTGTCCATATTGCCTGCCGCCCAGGTGCCGTATGTTCGCAGACAGGATGTTGATGGCGATGCCCGATTCCTTGATCAGGTTCGACATAATCGGCTTCTCGGCGGAAGCGCCGTCAAACACGATGCGCAGCGACGGCATGTCCGGGTCCTCATCCGGTGCTTCGGGCAGAATGCCAAACAGCCGCTTGCCGGCCTCGGACTGTGTGTGCACAAAGACCTCGTCCACGGGGCCTTCCTCGGCGACTTTTCCTCCGTCCAAAATCGCCACGCGGGTGCATATCTGGCGGATGACCGCCATCTCATGCGTGATCAGCACGATGGTGATGCCCAGCCGCTTGTTGATGTCCTGCAGCAGCGCCAGGATGGACTGGGTAGTCATCGGGTCCAGCGCGCTGGTCGCCTCGTCACACAGCAGCACTTCCGGTTCGCTGGCCAGCGCGCGGGCGATGGCCACGCGCTGCTTCTGCCCGCCGGACAGCTGGGAGGGGTACGCGTTGAGCTTGTCCTCCAGGTCGACGATCTTGAGCAGCTCGCGCACCCGCTTGTCCGCCTTGTCACTGGGTACACGCGCGATCTCCAGCGGGTAACGGATGTTGCCGGCCACCGAGCGCTGCATGAACAGGTTGAACTGCTGGAAAATCATGCTGACCTTGCGCCGGGTTGCCTCCAGTTGGGCGCGGTTCATCGCGGTCACGCTGCGTCCCTGGTACAGCACATCGCCGGAGGTCGGAGTGTCCAGGCGGTTGATGCAGCGGATCAGGGTGGATTTGCCCGCGCCGCTCATGCCCACGATGCCGTAGATATCGCCCTGGCTGATCGTCAGGTTGACGTCGCTCAAGGCGTCCACGCGGCCATCCGTGGTCACGTAGGTCTTGTGCAACCCCTTGATCTCAATGACTGGCCCTGCCACCGGCACCGAATTGCTTTCCACCCTGGCTCCTTCCCGACGCATACAAAAAGCCCGCTGCGCACTTTCCGCGAGCGGGCTTGTGATCAACCGAAATCAGTTCAAGCGACGCAACACAAGAAGTGCGGGAGATTCTCACGCATCATCATGGACATTCGCATCGCCAGTTCGCGTTTCATGGTGAATCCCCCTTCCCTCCGTGTTCCTCGAATGCGGCCATGTTACCAAAAGGCAAAAGCCCTGTCAAGCCAATTATTGCACATTCCATGTTTGTCGCATATGGGCGGCTATTGATCTTCCTCCACCTGGTCTTCCTGCGCGCTTTCCAGCGCTTGCTCGGCTTTCTCCCATGCCAGATATGCCTTGTTGATCCGCATCTTCATGGCGTTGATCTCCCGAATGGCATTTTGTGCCGCGACGTGGTCGTTGTACACGTCGGGCGTGGTCAGGCTGTCCTCCAGCATCTGCAGTTCGTCCTCCAAATGCGTCACGGCTTGCTCCGCCTTCGTCAGATGATCCCGCAAGGTATTGAGCCGCTCCTGCTCGGCGCGCGATCGTTTCTGCTCCTTGACGATTTCCGTTTTTGTGCGGGTTTCACCGGCGTCCTGCAAGCCGGTCTTGCCCTGCGATGCCATCCATGCGTCATAGCCGCCGTCAAAGGATCGTATGCCGTTGGCGTCCAGAAACAGCAGGCGGCTGGCGATGCGGTTTATGAAGTACCGGTCGTGCGAAACGGCCAGTATCGTGCCTTCAAAGCCCGCCAGAGCCTGCTCCAGCTCCTCGCGGCTGTCGGCGTCCAGGTGGTTGGTGGGCTCGTCCATGATCAGGAAATTGTCACGCCGAAGCATCAGTTTGGTCAGCGCCACGCGGGCGCGCTCCCCGCCGGAGAGCGTGTCGATGGTGGCAAACACTTCGTCGCCGGAAAACAGGAACCGCCCCAGCGCGCCGCGCACTTCGTGCTGCTCCAGCCGCGGGAAAGCGTCCCACACTTCATCCAGCACCGTCTTGCTGCCGGTCAGTGTCTGCTGCTTCTGGTCGTAGTACCCCTTGTCTGCGTTCACGCCGAACCAGATGTCCCCCGTGTCGGCCTGCTGCCGGCCCATCAGGCATTCCAGCAGGGTGGACTTGCCCACGCCATTTGCGCCCAGCAGCACCGCGCGCTCCCCGGTTCGCATCGAAAAGCTGACATTGTTGAGCACCTGCTTGTCCCCGAACGCCTTGGACACGCCGGTGGCTTTGAGCGCGTCCTCGCCCATGCGCCGCCCGGCCCTAAACGAAAAGTTGATCTGCTTTTCTTCCTCGGGACGCTCCACCAGCTCCATGCGCGCCAGCGCCTTCTCGCGGCTTTCGGCGGCGCGGATGGATTTCTCGCGGTTGAAGCTGCGGTACCTCTTGATGATCTCCCGCTGGCGCCTGATCTCCTTCTGCTGCAACTCGTACGCCTTGTTGCGCGATGCAAAGCGTTCCGCACGCAGCGCCACATAGCGCGAATAGTTGCCCGCGTAGCTTTCCGACACGCCAAAGTGCACTTCGGTCACCGAGGTGCACACGCGGTCCAAAAAGTACCGGTCGTGCGATACCACGATGACGGCGCCCTTGTAGTCGATCAGGTATTCCTCCAGCCAGTTGAGCGCCTCCAGGTCCAAATGATTGGTGGGTTCATCCAGCAGCAGCAGGTCGGGCTGCTGCAGCAGGAGCCTAGCCAGGCCCAGGCGCGTCAACTCGCCGCCGCTTAGCTTGGTCGCCACCTGCGAAAGCTGTTCTTTGGTAAAGCCCACGCCGGCCAGCACGCCCTGCAGGCGCGATTCCACGGAAAAACCGTCCGCCGCCTCAAACGCGTGCGAAAGGCGCTCATACTCTGTCGCGATCTGCCGGAGACTTTCGGGCGTGGCGTCCGCCATGTCCACCTCCAGCTGGCGCAACCGCGCCTCGGTCTTGTATACATCGGCAAAAACTTCCGATGCTTCCTCCAGCACCGTTCTGCCGGGCTTGGCGCGATAGCTTTGCGCCAGGTAGCCGATCTGCAGGTTCTTCTGGTACGCGATCTGTCCGCCATCCGCCGCCAGCTGACCCCCCAGGATGCGCAGCAGCGTGGTTTTCCCGCTGCCGTTGACGCCCACCAGCGCCATGCGCTCCTGCTGTTCCAGCGCGAAACTCACGTCGCTTAGCACCTCGACCACGCCAAAGGCTTTGCTCACGCGCTGTGCGGTCAGAATGATAACGCCCATCGTTCCCCTTTGCTACAAAAAAGGCTGGCGCATGTGCGTCAGCCTGTTGATTCCCTGTTCCTCAGTCGATGAAAATCATCAACAGGGCCAATGCCACAAACACGCTGGCTGAGATTTTGGTGAGCAGCGCCAGCCTGCCCTGCGCGGTCTTGGCCTTGTTCTTGCCAAAGAAACTATCGCTGCTGCCGCCGGTCAGCGCGGACATGGCATCGTCATCGCCTTTCTGCAGCAGAACCGACACAATCATCACCAGCGAGGAGATGATCAGCAGAATGTTGACCACCAGTTGAGCAGTGCTCATTGAAACATTTCCTCCTTCACATCAAGCGGTGACCAATATAACACGAAACGCACCCCATCTCAACCCCTGCCAAGCGGGTATGTTACCGTTGTGCAGGTTTACTTTTCTGACTGCCTTGGCTATGATGCAACAAGGAAACCAAGCGGCGGTCGCCGCCATGAGAGGGAGGGCTTTCA
>JAGVSV010000205.1 GCA_019137115.1 Bacillota bacterium | reverse complement strand
GGGACGCTCGGTCATCAACGCGTTCACATTCGGCCCCATACTGGTCCACAACGGCAAGATGCAGGAAGTCAGCGGCAAGCGGTATTTCAACGTATCGCCCGGGATCAACGCCCAACGCGTGGCGCTGGCCCAACTGGGCCCGCTGGAGTACCTGATCATCTCCACCCAGGGGCCGGAGGACAAAAACTCCAAGGGGCTGACCATCCCGGAAATGGCGGCTTTCGTGGAGGAAGTCGGCTACCGGTTCAGCGACAAGGGCTGCCTGACCGCCTACAACCTGGACGGAGGCTCCACGAATACGCTGTACTTCAACGGCGGCAAGATCAACTCCCCCGGCGGCAAGAGCCGCCATATTGCGGACATCATCTATTTCGCAACCCTGGTACGGTAGCGATGGATCTGTTTCCGGTCGTCACCATAACGCTCGGTTCGCTGTCCGTGCCTGCCTACCCCGTGGCGCTGATACTGGGCGTGCTGGTTGCTTCAGCGATTTTCCTTGCCAGCGCTGATCGTTTTTCGCTGAAACCGCCACAGGCACGGCGGCTTCTGTTGCTGGGCATCGTTTCGGGGCTGTTATTCGCGCGCCTGGTGTACAGCCTGGTGCGGTATGAGTACCTGTTTTTTGACGCGATGGACGGGCGCTTCCTGGGGCTTGGTCCCTTTTTCGACTTGCGGGAAGGCGGACTAAGCCTGTTCGGCATGCTGTTTGGCGTGTGGTTCGCTGCGGTTGTGGATACCCGCTTTGCGCGCGGGAAGGCAGCCCCACGGCTGGACGCGTTTGCCTTGCCGCTGGCGGTGCTGGTTGCTGTTGCGCGCTTTGCAGAAATTCTTTCCGGACAGGGGTACGGCGGCGCGGTGGAAACGGCCTGGCTGCGCTTCTTTCCCCTGTCCATACAGGATGCCTATGGCGATTGGCTGACCGCAGTGTTTGCGCTGGAGGGCCTGGTGGCGCTTGCCATCGCTGTGTACCTGGTTTATTCCCAGCGCACAGTGAAACGGCCCGAAGGCAGCCTGTACCTGCGCCTAATGGTTCCGTTGTGCGCCGCGCAGATCTTCCTGGAATCCTTGCGGCGCGATGATTACCTGCGGCTGGAGGGCAACGGCTTTGTGCGGGTCAGCCAGGTGCTGGCGCTGGCGTTTCTGGTGGTTGTCACCGCCTGGCTGACCTGGCGGCTGGTCAAAACCGGTCGCCCCTGGCGGCGGAGCATCACAAGTTGGCTGGCGATGCTGGTTGCCGCCGGCGCCGCCCTTGCGGCGGAGTTTTACGAGAAACTGCCGCTGTCCATCCCGCTGCTGTACACCGTATCTGCCCTTGCCCAGGGGGTGCTGATGGCGGTGCTGCTTCGGTTTGTGCAACACGTGTTGCAGGAAACGGCCAACACATAGAAAAAACCCCTTGTGTTCACAAGGGATCTCTGGCACCTCCGACGGGATTCGAACCCGTGTTGCCGCCTTGAGAGGGCGGTGTCCTAGGCCACTAGACCACGGAGGCAAAAAATGGCTGGGGAACTAGGATTTGAACCTAGACAATACGAGTCAGAGTCGTAGGTGCTGCCGTTACACCATTCCCCAACAACCGCTCAGCGGGCTGCAAAGGGCATTATACAAGAGGCATTTCCCCTTGTCAACGCCGAATTCGGGATTGTTTGCCAGCGTTTCTGCTTGTGGCAACGGGAAAATGGCGAAGGGCTGCCCGGGAATGGATTGAAGCGGAACGTGCGCTGTGGTATGCTTTAGAAGATTCGGGTTTCACAGAGTGAATAGAGAGCAGGGAGGGAAAACGCGTTGAAGTACATGCATTCGGAATGGGTGGGTCGTCTGGGGCACTGGATCAACACGCTCAAGCAGGATATTTACCTGCCGCTGCGCGACATCGCCTTTGAGGGCTTTTTTACGATGGAGCATTTGACGCCGGAGCAGGCGATGCAGGGGGATTTCCTGCCCATCGCCGCGGGCACCAAATGGGGCAAAATGTATGAGTATTGCTGGCTGAAGGCTACCATCACCGTGCCTGAAGGCGGCGCGCCGCGTTACGCGCTGAACCTGCCGGTGGGCAGTGAAGCCACGATCTTTTTGGACGACCAGGCGTTTGGCACCTACCGCGCGGACTGGGTGATCGACCCGCTGCACTACATCGTGGACAATTTCCTGCCGGTGGGCGAACCAGCGGGTACCACGCATGAACTGCTGGTGGAAGCCTATGCGGGGCACTTTTTCCCGCAGAGCACCCTGGGCGGATGCGCGACTGGGCCGGTGATGCCCGGCGCGTACCAGGACCCCAAAAAGGACGGCGAACGCGCGAAAATCGGCCGCTGTACCCTGGGTATGTGGAATGAGGAAGCCTACCAGCTGCTGATGGATGTCTGGGCGCTGCGACTGTTGCTGGAGCAGCAGGATGAAAATACGCTGCGTGCGGACAAGATCGCCGAGGCATTGGAGCAATTCACGCTGGAAGCTGATTTTGAGCAGCCGCTGGATGACCGCATTGCAAGCTACCGCCGCGCCCGGGAGGTGCTGGCGCCCGCGCTGGCCGCGCACAATGGTTCGACGGCGCCGATGTTTTACGCAATCGGCAATGCCCATCTGGATCTGGCATGGCTGTGGCCAATGGCGGAAACCCACCGCAAGACCGCGCGTACCTTTGCCGCCCAGCTGCGATTGCTGGAGGAGTACCCCAACTATATGTTCCTGCAAAGCCAGCCCGCGTCCTACGCGATGTGCCGGGAGCATTACCCGGAACTATATGAGCGCGTGCGCGAGGCCATCCGCGGCGGCCGCTGGATTGCGGAAGGCGCGATGTGGGCGGAGCCGGACACCAACATGACCAGCGGAGAATCGCTGATCCGCCAGGTGATGCACGGCAAACGGTTCTTTCAGGACGAATTGGGCGTGGACAGCCAGATGCTCTGGCTGCCGGACAGCTTCGGCTACTCCGCCGCGCTGCCGCAGATCCTCAAGGGATGCGGCGTCAAGTACCTGGTGACCCAGAAGATCTTCTGGTCCTACAACGAGGGCGACCGTTTCCCCTACCACTACTTCACCTGGCAGGGTGCCGATGGAACGGCGATTGACACCTTCCTGCCCACCAGCTATACCTACCGCACCGATCCCAAGGAAATCTGCGAGGCGTGGAACAAGCGCGTGGAGAAGCGCGGGCTGGATGCCTTCCTGTTCCCTTTCGGCTACGGGGACGGCGGCGGCGGCCCGTGCCGCGACTATATCGAAATGCTCAACCGCGAGGAAGACCTGGAAGGGATGCCCCGTGTAAAGGTGGCCTCGCCCATCACGTTCTTTGCCGATATGGAAGCGGCCGGAGGGCCCAACCACACCTATGTCGGTGAGCTGTATTTCTCCGCCCATCGCGGCGTGTACACCGCGCAGGCGGCCGTCAAAAAGGGGAACCGACTGGGCGAGCTGAGTCTGCGCGAAGCGGAGGTGTGGGGCGCGCTGGCCCAAATCCAGGGCTTTGCCTATCCGTACGCGGACATGGACGCGCAGTGGAAGCTGCTGTTGCTTAACCAGTTCCACGACATTCTGCCCGGCTCGTCCATCGCGCGGGTTTATGACGAAGCCCAACGGGATCACACGAAGATCCGGGAAGCGGCCCTGGGCCATGCCGAGGACGCCAGGCGGCGCCTTGCCAACGGCGATGAGGGGGTCACGGTGTTCAACTCGCTTTCGTTTGCCAGGCAGGCTGTCGTGGCGTTACCCGAGGCGTACGCAAATGGCGCCGTCACCAGCGACGGCACAGCCGTTCCGACGCAGGCGCATGCTTCCGGGGCGCTGGCGCTGGTCGATTTGCCCTCAATGGGCGCGGTGTCACTCGCGCCCGCGCAGAAAGCCACGACAGCAGGCGGCTGTCACGCCAAGGTCAGCGGCAATACGGCCACGCTGACCAACGATCATGTGTCCGTCGCGTTCAACGCCTTGGGCGAGATCACATCCTTTACGGACAAGTCAACCGGGCGGGAGTTTGCGGCTGGGCCCATGAACAAGCTGTTGATGTACAAGGATGTGCCCCGCCTGTTTGACGCGTGGGATATTGACTCCAACTACGAGCTGCAGCCGGTGGCGCTTGATGAGTCTGCCACCATTACGGTGCTGGAATCCGAAGGCTTACGGGCATCGCTCAAGGTAACGCGCACCATCGGCAACTCGGCATTTTCACAGGAAATCCGCCTGTGCGCCCACAGCGGACGGCTGGATTTCGTCACAACGGTGGAGTGGAACGAGCTGCACCGCCTGCTGAAGGTCGCTTTCCCGGTGGATGTGCGCGCCACCGAAGGCATCAATGAAATCCAGTTTGGCTACATGCGCCGGCCCACGCACCGCTCCCGTCCCTATGACAGCGACCGCTTTGAGGTGTGCAACCAGCGGTATACCGCGCTGTGCGATCAAAGCCACGGAGCCGCGGTGCTCAACGACTGCAAGTACGGCATCAGCCTGCATGACAACGAAATGCGCCTGACCCTGCTGCGCGCCAGCGCCTCGCCTGAGATGCGGGCTGACAACGGCACGCATACATTTACCTATGCGTTCCTGGGCTGGGAAGGCAGTTTCCTGGACGCGCCGGTGGTGCGCGAAGCCTATGACCTGAACGTGCCCGCCACGGTCGCCAAGGGCAGCCTGGAAAGCTTCAGCGCCTTCCAGGTGGACGCGCCCAATGTGTTCATCGACACGGTCAAGCCCGCCGAAGACCAGAGCGGCGACCTGATCCTGCGGCTGTACGAAGCCAAGGGAGCGGACACGAATTGCACGCTGTCCATCAACCTGCCGGTGCAGTCGGTGACGGAATGTGACATGCTGGAAAACCCGCTGGAAAGCCTCGGCGACTCCAACCACGTCGATTTGCGCTTCCATACCTTCCAGGTGAAAACCCTGCGCGTGAAACTGGCGTAACGCATAACGCAGCAAAGGAAAACGGCGCGCCCGCAAATGTGTGGGGCGCGCCGTTTTCGTATGCAGAGCCTAATCGTCGAACATTTCGCTGGCGATGGACAGCTTGCGCAAGATGGCTGTTTTCTTGTAGACGTGCTTTTCAAACTTGGTCAGGATATCCCCCACCAGCAGCACCGCTTCGTTGATGTGCTCCCCCTTGTTGAGCATGATGCATTCGGACTTGGCGGCCAGCGTGATGTCGGAAACCTCGGCTCTTGTTGGGATGCCCGTTTGCACCATGGTTTCCGCCACCTGGGTGGCCCAGATCACGGGCACATGCGCAGCCTCGCAGATCCACAGGATTTCCTCCTGGTACTCCGACAGCCGCTCATAGCCCACCTCAACGGCGAGGTCACCCCGCGCGATCATCACGGCGGTGGGCACGTGCGAGGCCGCCGCCACCAGGATTTCGGGCAACACGCGCATGGAATCCAGCGTTTCGATCTTGATGATGATGGGCATGGAATCCGGCGCAGGCAGGCGCTTGTTGATCTCCTCCCGCAGCAGCGCGATGTCCTCGCGGTCGCGCACGAAGGAGCAGCCGATCACATCGGCGTTCTTGCAGATGAAGTCCAATATCTGTTCATCCCGGTGGGACAGCAGCGGGACGCGGTAGTCCAGGCCGGGGAAGTTGATGCCCTTTTCGGGGCGCAGCAGGATGCCGCGCTCGCGGACCACACGCGTCACCGACAGGATCACGCCGTCGTCCATCCGCTCCGCCACGACGCATTCGATGTGGCCGTCGTCGATGATCACCGGCTCGCCTTCAGCCAAGTAGTCAATGATTTCAGGGATGGTACACCGGATGGCGGTGGAAATGCCGGCGGGCAGAAACATGCCTTTGTTGCCCGTTAAGAAAATGCGGTCGCCGCGCAGCACGCGCGCCTTGCGTTGCGTGGTCAGCAGGCGGTCGATGCGGATTTTGGGGCCGGGAATCTCCATGCTCACACGGCAGGTGCGGTTGTGGGTGCGCTCCGCCTGGCGCACCTGCTCGATCATGGCCAGCCACACGCTTTCATCGTCGTGGGAGCAGTTGATGCGCGCGATTTCCATGCCCTGCTCCACCAGGCCATCGATGATCGAGGGATCGCGCGCAGCCTCAGTGGGCATCGTCACCATGATGCGGGTGTAGCGCTTCTCTGGCTCCGGGCCTAATGTCTGCTCCGCGTTGTCGTCCAGCAGCTGTTCCCCCAGCACGAAATCCTCGCGCAGCGGATAGTCAAACTGCATGTCTTCATCCCCCACAATGTGGGCGCAACTGGCCGCTACGGCTTGCAGGGTGGGCAGCACGCGGGCCTCCAGCCGCCCCATGGAGGCCCACTGCAGGGTGCTTAGTTCATTGCGCCGCAGCGCCATATAGTGCGCCAGATTGCGGGCGCTGGTGTGAAAGGTTTCGCGCGTGATGTCGTCCTTCCAGCCGTCGTATAATCTCTCCCCATCGCGCTCCACCTGGTGCTGAAGCGCCAGCAGTTTTTCCAGGGTTTCGCGCACCTGACGAATCGCCATGCGTGCCCCTCCTCATGTATGCTGAGGTCAGTATATCATATCCGTTGCCTTTCTATGTGAAGAACAGGTGAAGGAAAACCGGCCCGAAAGCCGGTTCCCTGTCAATGAGCGCAGCCTGTAAGCCGAGTTCTGTCGTGAATGGCCATCTATCTGCGCAGCCTGTCGCCAGGCTGCTGATGCGATAACGGGAGCGGGACGGGCAATCCATATGCCCCCTTCTATCTTGCACCAGGTGGGGTTTACATGACGGACCAGTTGCCAGGCCGCCGGTGCGCTCTTACCGCACCTTTCCACCCTTGCCGGGAAACCCGGCGGTATCTCTCTGTTGCACTCGCCTTGGAGTCGCCTCCACCAGCCGTTAGCTGGCACCCTGCCCTGTGGTGCTCGGACTTTCCTCATGCCTTTCGGCACGCGGCCATTCAGCTGCCTCAATCAATAGGCTATCTTACTATCCTACGATCAACCGCCCGCATGTTTCGCATTCCACGGGCCGGCCGGACTTAATGTCCCGCAGCACCGAGGATGGAAAACCCATGTTGCATCCGCCGCACTGCCCGTCAACGATTTTGGCCATCGGCGGCATGCAGCGCTGTTTGATCGCCTCATACCGTTCCAGGTACTCCGGGTCGATCCCTTCCATCTTGGACTTGGCGATGGCCCTCAACCGTTCGAGCTCCTCCGCCTTTTCCTTGTACTCAATCTCATATTCCACGCGCAGGTCGTCAAACTCCTGCTTGCTGCGGATGGCGCGCACCTTGATGTCCCGCTGGCGCTTGTCGCGCTCCGTCGCGCTGCGGCGGATGTTGCGGATTTCCTGGTCATACTCGTCCAGGCTGCCGGCGATGCGCGCGGCTTCATCCATGTACCCCTGCACATCCATGCTGCTGGCGGCAGGGTTTTCCTGGATGCGTCCCTGCAGCTGCTTGAGCTGATCCTCCATCAGGCTGACCGCGTCCTTGAGCGCGTCCGACCTGTCCACCATCGCCAGCACTTCGTCCTCAATGGACTTCAAAAGCGCTTGCTGCTCCTTGAGCGAATCGCGCAACTTGAGTAGCTTCATGCGCTTGGGCGACCGCTTGATCAGGCGGTTCAGGTTGTACACTTCTACATCGGACTGCTGGTATTCCCATAGCAGTTCTAACTGACCCATAACTCCTCCTCGCGGCCGGCATCACCCGTATGGATGTACGGATGAAACGTGAACCGCTGCCTTACATTGTACGTTATTCAGGTGGGTTTGTAAACCGCGGGCGAGCCTGGGCAGCATGGGCATTTCGGTTTCCGCGTGGCCGGCTGCGATCAGCGTTACACCGGCGGCGTTGGCGTACAATGCGTGGTGGTGGCGCACCTCACCGGTCAACAATGCCTGCGCGCCCAGGCTCGCCGCTTCCGCATACCCCTGGCTGTATGAACCGCCCGCGATGGCCAATGTACGCACGACGCGTTCCCCCGCGCCGTGCGCGACGGGTGTGCCGCCCAGGACACACTGCGCATGTTGTACCAGCGCGTGTACGGTTGCGGGTTCCGGCAGGTCACCTGCCCATACATAGGGGCCTTCCCGCTGAAGGTTCGTCAGCCCCAGCAGCTCCGCCACCGCCCGCGTGCCGGAATATTCGCTCTGGTCGGCGTTGGTGTGCGCCGCGATCAGCGACCGCCGGTCACGGATCAGCCGCGCCACCAGAGAGCCTTCATACGCGTCATCGGTGATCACCTGAACGGGCGCGAACATCAGCGGATGATGGGCGATGATCAACTGGGCGTCCAGCGATGCCGCTTCCTCCAGCACCCCGGGCGTAACGTCCAGTGCCAGCAGCACGCTTTGCACGTCCATGTTCATGCTGCCCACCAGCAAGCCGCTGTTGTCATCCTCCTCCTGTGTATCAAACGGAGCAACGGTATTCAGCCAGTCATAGATCGTCCGGACGGTTGCTTTGGGCATCATGCAGCGCCTCCTCAAGCCATTGTATGTGTTGCGCGGTGTCGGCACCGCGCTGGGCAGACACAACGCCCAGCCGCCAAACAAGGTATGCCGTGACATCCGCAGGATGTGCCGCCCACAGCCCGTGCCCCATGTACAGCTGCTGCGGCGTATAGTCGGCGGCGCCGCGACGCGCGTTCATCACCGTGTAAAACCGACCGGCACTGCGCACAACCTGCTCATGGTCAAGCGTATACCCTGCGTGCCAAAGCGCCTTGCGCAACTCCGGCTGCCCGGTGTGGGCAGAGAGCACCAGGTTGGCGTTGCCTGCCCGGTCGGCTTTTCCCAACATACTGGCAATCGCCGCGCCGCCCATGCCCATCACCGCGATGGTATCTACCGGCTCGTTGACAGCGTCAAAGCCGTCCGCGATGACAAAGCGGGCACGGGCCTGAAGACCGTGCCGCCTGAGCAGCGTTTCCGCTTTGCTCAATGCCTCGGCGCTGATATCGCTGACGATCA
>JAGVSV010000009.1 GCA_019137115.1 Bacillota bacterium | reverse complement strand
AACACGTCAAAACTCTCAGAATTCACTGTCGTTTCTTCGCTTCGTCTTCCTGTATCGTTTTCAAGGTTCGCTGCAACCCTCAATCCTTACCGATTTTTGGGGTGCCTGAGTAGAATACCACCGCAAGCAGTCCGTGTCAAGGGTTTTCGAGAAAAGATTTTTTGGAGATTTTTTGGGGTTTCGCTGGGAAATTTCGCCGGACACGGCGCTTCTATTCCGCCCCGCCTTTTCCGCCGGTTACGCCTCCGCCGCGCCCTCCAGCGCCGCCACCGGGGAGGGCTTCCCGCCCGGATCGTCGCTGTCCATCAGCGTGCCGCTTACATCAATGTGGGCCACCCCCTCGCGCAGACACCGCAGACTGAAATCAGAGCCCGCGCGGCGGAAGGAAAAGTCCACCGGCTCGCTGCCGCGAATCTCGCGGTTGTAGTTGAGCACCATGGTTTTGATCGGTTGCCTGGCCAGCGTCTGGCTGCCCAGCAGGTTGCAGGCCCAGTCCGCGCTCTTGGTGTTGTTGACGTGGCCGTTCAGGTCCAGGTCGGCGTACACCGGCTGATAACGCGACAGTTCCTCCTCCCCGGCGGCCAGTTTGGCGCTGCCCGGATAGCCCAGGGGGCGCGCAATCGCCTCGTTGTTGGGGATGCGCTCATTGATCCAGGCGTGGGACACCATGCGCTGCGTCTCCAAATCCATCACCGCCCAGTACGTGGAGCCGCTGGCCAGCAGATGTCCCTGGGCATCCTCAAACACAAAAAAGCGCGGGTACAGCGTGCGGCGCACCATGGTCGGGAACGTGCGGCCCACGATGTGGTCCAGGAACACGGGGTAACGCTGCACATGCAATTCGGTGCGTGTGAGCACCCAGATGGCGCCGGATTCCAGCACCTTTTCGCGGCCTACGTCCAGGCGCTCGGAATGTTCCCCGGCCAGCTCCTGCATGGCCACCAGCATGTGGCTGGGCTTCCAGCGGCCGTACCGGTCGCAAAAGTCGCTGAGCAACAAAAAATCCTTGGTCAGTACGTTCACGTCATCCTCGTTTTGCGTTAAAGTCCGCCACCATGTCGCGCACGATCAGCACGCGCTCCAGCAGCCCGTCGGACGGCAGCTCGTCGGAAATGCCCAGGATCAGCCGCCCTTCCATGCGCTCCATCACCTCCTGCACCTGCTGTTTTAACATGCTGACGGGGTACAGGTCCGAAAACAGCAGCGCCGCTACGCCGTCAACCAGGTACAAGTCCTTGCCCAGGGCGTTGACCATCTCGTCCACCGTGACATCGCCCTGCGGCGTGGGCGTAAGCGCCTCAAAGCCATCCAGCGCGCAGTGCTGCAACAGCGGCAGATAATCCCGGAAATCGCCGTCGAAATGCGAATAGAGGAAGATGTCGCGCTGCTTTAATATATCGCGGCGCTTTTCATACTCCGGGATCACATATTTCTGGAGCAGGGTGGGCGGCAGAATCTTGCAGTGGATGTTGTCGCCGTAGTTGAGCCACTCCAGCGGGGATGTTAGTGCGGCGGCCAGATAACCTTCCTGGGATTTGGACAGCGCTTTGAAGTACGCTTCCACGGTGTCGGGGGAATCCGCCAGCAGGTAATAGGTGTTCTCCACGCCCGCCAGCGTGACGATCAGCTGCTGGATGTTGACCCGGCAGAGAAACGCCGCGGGCAATCCCAGATGCCCCAGGTCGCGGAACAACTCGTCATAGGTGGCTTGATCAAACCGCCAGGTGGTGTGCTCCTCAATATAAATCCAGGTTTTCAGATCCTCCTCGGTTTCCACAAACCACTTGACCGGCATCCGCCCGGGATTGGAGCGGTTGCCGCGGGTGACTTCATTCACCGTGCCTTCCGGCGTGGTGATGACCAGCTCGTCCGTCAGGTCGTCGACCCTGCGGTGGGTCACCCGGATGGTTTCATCGTAGGACGGCTTGAAGCACGCGTTGAACTGGTACAGCCGGTCAGACACGCCCAGCGCTTCATATAAAGCCTTGCGGTCCATCCCCTCATAGCCAGCGGGAAACGCCTCGCCGCGGTACACGCGGTCGTCATACCAGCAGTTGATGCGCGGCTGCCAGATGGTCTTGCCGTGGGCGGTGCCTTTGAGGATGCTTTTGTGCAGATCGTGAAAGTCCATGCTGCCTCCTGCGGTTAGCCGCGGTAGTGACGGTATTGTTCCAGCGCGTCCAGCACCGCCGCCATGTTCTGAAGCGGTATTTCGAAGTTGAATTCCGCCGTCAGGCCGAGCCCGCCCTCCTTCAGGTACAGCGCCTCGGTGCAGGACGCCACATGGTCGGTCAGCTCCGACCTGGTACCCCAGGGGAACAGCTGGCGGTCCAGATCCAGGTTGATGGGGATGATCCGCTCCATGCGGCATACGCGCACCAGGTTGTCCAGCCCGTTGGCGCGGTACTGGGGGTTGATCATGTCCGCGCCACAGTCCTGTAAATCGCCCATGATCTCATGGATGCAGCCGTCGGTGTGCATGTACACCAGCGTGCCGGGCTTCTTCTGCTTGATCAGGCTAAAGATCTGTTCATAGCAGGGCTGCAGATACTTGCGCCATTTCCTGGGGCCGATGGCAAGGCCGGTTTGCATGCCCAAGTCATCGCCCAGATAGACGATGTCCCCCATACGGGGCAGCGCCGCCTCCACCTGGATCAAGTTGTAGGTGAGCACCTTGTCAATCAGCGTGCGCAGGGCATCGCCTTCCTCGGCGAACAGCTCCATGGCTAGCTCAAATCCGCACAGATCGAGCAAGCGCAGGTACATAAACCCGTGCGGCAGCCGCCCGTCCCGGTTGGGCGGAATCTTTAGCGTAAACACATCCTCGGCGCTGTTGACCGGGTGATGGGTGACGATGGATTCCATCCCCTCTTTGATGTTATCCCACACACAGCCCCACTCATCCACATGCCGCCCGGCGTGATAGGTTTCCGGGATGCGGTGCTCCATGTGTTCCGGATCGATCATGTCATGCGGGAAAAACTGGGGGTACTGGTTGGTTAGGCGGACAAGCTCCTGCCCATAATGCAGGAAAGCAGCCGGCAGGATGCTGACGGACACCGGAATTTTCTCGGGGGATTCCATCCTGATCGCGCGAATCAGCGGGTTCATGTTACCTCCTGTGGGCGCGCACAAGGCCGACCCGGAAGGATCGGCCCTGTCGGCGCCAGTTGATTACTTGGCCAGTTCCACGCTCCGGGTTTCGCGGATGACGTTGACACGGATCTGCCCGGGGAATTCCATTTCGTTCTCGATCCGGCGGGCGATTTCCTTGGCCATCACGCGCGTGCCCTCGTCGTTGACATCCTCGGGCTTGACCATGATGCGCACCTCGCGCCCGGACTGGATGGCAAAGCACTTTTCCACGCCGGAGAAGCTGTTGGCGATTTCCTCGAGCTTGGTCAGGCGCTTGATGTAGTTCTCCAGCGACTCGCGGCGCGCGCCGGGCCGGGCGGCGCTGATGGCGTCGGCGGCCTGCACAAGGATGGCTTCCACGGTCTGCGGGTCCGTGTCGTTGTGGTGGGCGATGATGGCGTGGATCACTTCCGGGCTCTCGCGGTATTTGCGCGCCAGATCGCCGCCCAGTTGGATGTGGGTGCCCTCCTGCTCATGGTCCACGGCCTTGCCGATGTCGTGCAGGAGCCCCGCGCGCTTGGCCAGCTGCACGTCGGCGCCCAGTTCGGACGCCATGACGCCGGCCAGGTGGGACACCTCAATCGAGTGCCGCAGCACGTTCTGCCCATAGCTGGTGCGGTAGCGCATGCGGCCCAGGAGCTTGACAAGCTCGGGGTGCAGGCTGTGCTGCTGGGTTTCAAAGACGGCTTGTTCGCCGGCTTCCTTGATCTTTTCGTCCACTTCCTTGCGCGCCTTCTCGACCGATTCCTCAATGCGCGCGGGGTGGATGCGGCCGTCGGCCAGCAGTTTTTCGATGGCGATGCGCGCGATCTCGCGCCGGATGGGGTCAAAAGCCGATACGATCACGGCCTCGGGGGTGTCGTCGATGATCAGGTCGACACCGGTGGCGGTTTCCAGTGCGCGGATGTTGCGCCCCTCGCGGCCGATGATGCGGCCCTTCATGTCGTCGTTGGGCAGGGCGATCACCGATACGGTGCTCTCCGCCACATGGTCGGTGGCGCATTTCTGGATGGCCAGGGCGATAATGTTGCGGGCCTTCTTTTCGCCCTCCTCGCGGGCTTTGGATTCAATGTCGCGCACCGAAGCGGCGGCATCGTGGTAGGCGTCCTTCTGCACGCGGCCCACGATCACCTGATGGGCTTCATCCTTGGTGATGCCGGCAATGCGCTCCAGCTCCGCTTCCTGCTTGTCGCGCAGGGCTTCGGCTTCGTCCAGGCGCACCTGAATTTCCTCGCCCTTCTGGTTGATGCGTTCCTCGCGTTTTTCCAGGTTGTCCAGCTTCTTGTCCAGCGTTTCCTCACGCTGTGATACGCGGCGCTCGGCGCGCTTCTGCTCCTCGCGGCGGTCAGAAATCTCTCGGTCCAGCTCACTCTTTAAGCGCAGCACCTCTTCCATGGCTTCCAGGATTTTTTCCTTTTTCTGATCCTCGGCTTTGCGCGTGGCGTCATTGAGCAGTTCCTTGGCGTACTGCTCCGTGCGGCCGATCTTGGTTTCGGTGACCTGCTTGCGGTACATAAAGCCAATGCCCGTGCCGGCAGCCGCCGTCGCGAGCGCAATCAGGATGGTCACATAGATTGGCATGCATACTCTCCTTTTCCCAGTTTCTGTTGATCAATTCTATGGTTCCGGCGTTTGCTCTACGATAAAAGCCGCACGGAAACTGTCCGTACGGCTCAACGGTATATCCATACACGGATAAGGCTGTCTGTTACCAGACGGGGCTACACACTGGCGCGGGTCAAACAGTGATGCCTATGCGGCACATACCAGCAACACGCCGGCCCATTGGCCGCGGGGCAGGGTTCTTTCAACTGTATGAAGCAAAGAGCGTATCCGCAAAAACGCGGTTCCCTCCAGTCAGACCTTAGGTGTATATCCAAACCGGCGCGCCCCTCCGCTCGCGCGGCGGCGCATGAGCACCGGACACCTTCATCTTAGGCGGAACCAGGGGGCTTGTCAAGATGGAAAGATATGCGGAAATGCGGAAGGAAAACCGGGGAGTAATGGCAACAGGACGTGCCTCGGCAGCAAGGATCATTGCGAAAAGGGATGCATCGTGTTGCGTAGCATTGCGCCCTGACACGCCGCTTTTATGCCACTACATTCGCAATGGAAGGATGACCTTCGCCGCCAAGAGCACCGACATTGTCGACCTTCGTCTTGAACGGCAGGGTTGTCCTTCTCTGTTTGGAGCCACATCGGGTTCTCGCCGGACTTGTCAAATGCAAAAACCCCTGATTTCTCAAGGGTTTTACGTGGAGCTGATGACCAGAATCGAACTGGTGACCTCATCCTTACCAAGGATGTGCTCTACCTGCTGAGCTACATCAGCGCGAAACGTCGGCATTATACACGCCGGCGTGGAGAAATGCAAATGGTTTTTCTGAGGACTACGATCTGGTGAATGATCTTTTATCGTTTTCACCGCGCTTGTTCTGTCCATGGCCGTCGCTTGCGGGGGCGAGCAGGGCGTTCTATGCGCGCTGCTGTCCCGTCACCCCTGCCGCTCAATATGGGCGATCCGCTGGCTGAGGGTGGGGTGGGTGTATTCCCATTTGACGATCAGGGGATGCGGGTTGAGGTCGCTTAAATGGTCGCGGTTCATCTGCTTGAGGGCGCTGATGATGTCGTTGCCGTAACCGTTGCTGGCGGCGAAGGCGTCGGCGCGGTACTCGTACGCGCGCATGGCTTTGCTGATCGGGATCATCGCCAACGTGGACAGCGGCGCTGCCAGTACCTCCATCAGGATCATCGCCATGCCGTAGTGCAACCCGGCAAAGCCAAACGCCTGAAAGATGCTCGGCGCGCTGACCAGCAGGATGAGCATCAGCGCGATGGGCAGCATCTGCGCGGTGTTCATCAGCGCCATCTTCATCGTGTCCCGGTGGTGGAAATGCGCCAGCTCATGCGCGAACACCGCGGTGATCTCGTCCTCGGTGTAGCGGTTGACCAGGTTGTCCTCCAGCGCGATCTCCTTCTTTTTGCCCAAGCCAAAGCAGTAGGCGTTGGGTTTGGTCGTGCGCTTGGAGGCGTCCACCACGTAGATGTTGCGCACGGTGTAGCCGTATTTGTGGAACAGCTCCTCCAGCTGGGTGCGCAGCGTGCCCTCCTCCAATGGTACAAACTTGTTGAAGAGTTTGGACAAGGTCATCGAGAACGTGCTGATCAGCACCACAAGCCCGGCCAGCGCGATGAACAGCGCCACAAACGACCAGATGCCCAGCCACTGGTGCAGCTTGACAAACAGCAGCAGCAGAACGCCGGTGAT
>JAGVSV010000130.1 GCA_019137115.1 Bacillota bacterium | reverse complement strand
AAATACCCTCTGATTACTCGTCAGGTATCTCCGCTCGACTTGCATGTGTTAGGCACGCCGCCAGCGTTTGTCCTGAGCCAGGATCAAACTCTTGTGTTTAATCCTCAACATGTCTCCCAAGATTCCACCCAAGCATCCAACACAGGTCTCCAACCGAAGTTCTCAACCTTAACCTTCCGCCTATGGCTTCTTCCCGGAACAACACGTCAAAACTCTCAGAATTCACTGTCGTTTCTTCGCTTCGTCTTCCTGTATCGTTTTCAAGGTTCGCCGCAACCCACAGGGTGCTCAATGAATATACCACATCGCGCGCAGGTGAGTCAACCCCAAAACACGCTTTTATTTTGTACTTTTTTTGGCGCAAAAATGGCGGGGGCGATCATCGCACAAAGTCAGGGTTCCGCGCGCTTCTTAACAAAAGAAGGGGAAATGGCCGATTTCGGCCCGGCAGGGGGTGCGCTTGACATCATAGCCGTGTCTGTGATAGTTTTGCGTCAGCATAAGGTTTATATGGGTGGTACTGATCGGGGGGTGAGTATATGACCGAGGCAACCCATAATATCCGGCAAAAGAAACGTCGGTTTTTCAGACGGGAGGATCTGGCGCTGTATGTGATGGCGTTACCGACGATCATCTTTCTGGTGATGTTTGCCTACGCGCCCATGTTCGGCCTGATCATGGCGTTCCAGGATCTGAACATCACAAAGGGCATCCTGGGGTCGCCGTACGTGGGCTTCAAGAACTTCGAGTTTCTGTTCAGCACAACGGACGCGTACGTCATCACGCGCAATACGGTGCTGTACAACCTGGCGTTCATGACGGTCAACACGTTGGTGGCTGTCATCATGGCGCTGATGCTCAGCGAGCTGCGCAACCGGAGGATGGCAAAGGGGCTGCAGACCGTCTACATGCTGCCGCACTTCCTGTCCTGGACGGTGGTAGCCATCGTGCTGACGGCGTTTCTGGACCGCTCCTACGGCGTGGTCAACCAGATCATCATCGCCACCGGCGGCAAGGGCATGGTGGACTGGTACCGGCAGAAGGACATCTGGCCGCCGCTGCTGGTATTTATCAACGCCTGGAAGGGCGTGGGCTATTCCACCGTGCTGTACCTGGCGGTCATCTCCGGGATCTCCGAGGAATACTACGAGGCCGCCGTGCTGGACGGCGCGTCCAAGTTCCAGCAGGCGCGCTTCATCACCTTGCCGCACCTGCGCTTTGTGATCAGCATTTCGCTGATCATGGCGATGGGCAGCATCTTCCGCGGGGACTTTGGCCTGTTCTACTCCGTCACCAAGGACAGCGGCCGGCTGTACGCGGTGACGGACGTGATTGACACCTACATCTACCGCGGCCTGACCAAGCTGAGCAACGTGGGCATGTCCACGGCTGCCGGCCTGTACCAGTCGGCCGTCGGGTTCATCTTCCTGTTGGGCGCTAACTGGGTCGTCACCAAGATCGATCCGGAAAGCGCCATGTTCTGAGGGGGGGGCAGGAAAGATGGCAAAGAACAGACGGAGCTTCAACCAGCTGACGCCCGGGTGGGACTTTACCTTCAGCACGCTGCTGATCCTGACGTCGCTGCTGGTGCTGATTCCGATGGCGCTGGTGATCATCGTGTCCTTCTCCGCGGAAAGCTCGATCTCCAACCGGGGCTTCGCGTTCATCCCGGAAGCATGGTCGCTGGACGGCTACCGGTACCTGGGCAAGATGGGCTCCCAGGTGATGGACTCCTACCTGGTGACCATCGCGCACACCCTGCTGGGGACGGCGTGCAGCCTGTCGGTGATGAGCATGTACGCCTATGTGTTGGCGCAGAGGAACTTCCCGGCGCGCACCTTCCTGACGTGGTTCCTGGCCTTTACGATGCTCTTTAGCGGCGGCCTGGTGCCCAGCTACATCATGAACGTACGCTATTACAACCTGTACAACTCCTTCTGGATCTTCATACTGCCCAGCCTGGTAAGCGCGTACAATGTGATCATGCTGCGCACGTTTATCACCACCACCATCCCCGACACGCTGTTTGAAGCAGGCAAGATCGACGGTGCGGGGCATTTCCGCATCTTCTTCCAGATCGTGCTGCCGCTGTTTCAGGCGGGGCTGGCCACCATCGGCCTGTTCAACGTGGTGGCGCGCTGGAACGACTGGTTCACCGGGCTTTTGTACATCCAGAACAGCAAGCTGATCCCTCTGCAGACGCTGCTGCAAAAAATCCAAAGCACGATTGACTTCCTCAAGAACAACTCCCAGGTGGCTAATACGCCCGAGGGCATCGAGATGCTGCGCAACCTGCCCACCCAGAACCTGCGCATGGCGTGCACAGTGATCGTGGTGGCGCCCATGCTGATGGTGTACCCGTTCTTCCAGCGGTACTTCGTCACGGGCCTGACCATTGGCAGCATCAAGGGGTAGCTGCCGCATGCCGGCCAATGCCGGCCAGCCAACAATGATTTCCGTTCCGGGCGCTGTGCCCGGAAAGGCAATAAAGACAAAGGAGGATCTCACATGTTTCGAAAACTGACGACCTTGCTCCTGGTGCTGGCGATGATGCTGGCCGTGCTTCCCATGACAGGCATGGCGGAGGATCTGCCGCCCGTCGAACTGGACTGGTACTTCGGCCAGACCGAAATGCCGGACAGTGCACTGGTCAACGAAGCGATCAACGAATATCTGACCGAAAAGATCAACACCAAGGTAAACCTGCACTTCTGGGCAGGCACCGAGAACTGGGACAGGATGCGCACGATGATCAGCGCGGGCCAGGATGTTGGCATCATCGGATTCGGATCGCAGACCCAGCTGGACTACGTATCGGAGTCCCAGCGCGGTGCTTACTATCCGCTCAATGACCTGATGGAGGAGTACGGCCAGGGCATCAAGGCGCTCTTCAACCAGGGCATCTGGGACGCGATGGCCATCGACGGCAACATCTACGGCATCCCGACGCTCAAGGACAACGGGTACTTCATCAGCCTGATCTACAATGACACGATGGCCCAGGAGCTGGGCATCGACGTGGAAAACTTCGAATTCAACGGGTTCCGTGACTTGGAAGCGCTGGCCCGTGAAGCCAAGGAAAAGCGCGATGCGGCGCATCCGGAGTGGGCGGAGTACCCCATCCTGTGGAGCGTGGACCGCATCCATCCGTACAACTTCGCGATTGAAAACTTCCTCAACGACAGTTTCTATGCCGTGTGCAACCTGCCCGGCATCCCGAACATCGCGGGCGTGGACACCGAAACGGTGACCAACCTGTACGACACGCCGGAGTTCCTGGAGTATGCCATTCAGAAGCAGAAACTGGTGGAAGACGGCATCTATGCCTATGACTACACCGACCGCACGGAGTGGCAGTACACCGGCGCCATCTTCGGCTGGGTAGGCTGGGGCTATACCTACATGGAAAAGAACATGTTTGGCCCGAACTTCGAGACCAAAATGCGCATGTTTGACAACATGTGGACGGACACCAACAACTTCTATTCCGCTGGTACCGCGATTTCCTCCAAGTGCGCCAACCCCGAGCGCGCGATGATGGTGCTCAACCTGGTCAACACCGATCCCAAGCTGGCCACCATGCTGCGCTTCGGCATCGAAGGGAAGCACTATATGCGCGACGCCGAGGGCAAGATGACCTTCGCGGGCAGCAGCAATGAGGACCCGGGCAACCGGGCATACTACCACTGGTACGCTGCGCCGCTGGGCAACCTGACCATCGTCGAAGCGCCCGAGACGCTGACCGGGCCGGATGGCATCATGCTCAAGAACATGATCGAGTACAACAACAGCTGCATTCAGGCTGCGCACCTGGGCTTTGTGTTTGACATCTCCAACGTAAAAACCGAGGTGGCAGCGCTGGCCAGCGTGGAAGCGGAGTACCAGAGCGATCTGGCCTTGGGCCAGCTGAGCAGCGAGGATGAAGTACGCGAGATCGTGGCGGAGTTCAACGACAAGTTGAAAGCCAACGGCGTGGACAAGGTGATCGCGGAAATGCAGGCGCAGTTGGATGCCTGGAAAGCCGCGAGGTAGTTTCGCCGGAACATCCCACTTGCGTAACACAGACATCGCATCGCAAACATAATGGACAAGCCGGGAGCCGTCGCAGACATGCGGCGGCTCCGTTTTGTATGAGGGGCATTCCGTATCACAGTGTTCCGGGGCATGGGAAATGCATGTGTACTCATTTTGCGCGGAAAACCCGCCTTACGTGCCCTTCGGATCCTCCACCGTAAACGTAAAGGAACAGGGCGCCTCACCGTGGGTGTCCAGGGGTGAGGATACAATCTCCCTCAAATGCAATTTCACGCCCAGCGCGTTCTGGTAATGGTACAGAAAATGCCCGGCGCAGCAGCCGCAGTAGGTTTTGGAGACGGTGAACGGCTGCTTCAGCTTCCGGATCGTGCCGCAGGAGCAGGTGGTTTTGCCGGTATGCACGCCATTCTGGTGGCCGGAGTACGTGACGGTGAGGGTGCCGTCTTCGTTCAGGCGCGGGCGCATCATATAAGGAACGTTTGCGATCCGTTCGATCTTTTCCGCCAGCGTTTTGCCGGCATGCTTCTTGCCGAACGCGCGACAGTCCCGGTCACGCTGGCCGCTTTTGCAACAGCCTTCCCTTTCCATGATCGCCATGCACTGTTCGTGCGAAAGCAGCGCGTCCATTTGATCAATCAAGGCGATCACCGGCTCCGGCCGGTTGCCCTTGTCGTCGCTAAAGGGCATCTGGTCCCGCAATTCCTCCGGGATGCCGATACTTACCATGGTTTTCTGCATGCGCTTGATGCTTGGCACGGCGTATCCACCTCCATGTTTCGCGCACCCATCATGCCCCTAGGAAGCGTGCGCGGAAACGGCGCGCCGCATATTCACTGCGCCCCGCCACGCTCTGCCCGCGGTTGTATTTTGGCTTTGGGCGGCAGTTGCACGCGCATTTTCACCGTGATATACTATTATTCCCGGCTCATGGTGGCGCGCCATGAATCCGGACGATTGCGCAGGAAAGAGGATCACCATGAAGAAGGAAATCCATCCCAAGTACCAGCAGGCGACGGTGCGCTGTGTGTGCGGCGAAACGTTTGAAACCGGATCGACAAGCAAGGAATTGCGCGTGGACATCTGCTCCAAGTGCCACCCCTTCTACACCGGCAAGCAGAAGCTGGTGGATACCGGCGGGCGTGTCGACCGCTTCAAGAAGCGCTACGGGATTTAATCCCATGCGCGGCATAGGGCGGGCGCGCCGCGTTTCATCGCGGTGACCTGCCCTGTTTTTATTGTGAACCAAGGAAAGGGTAGCAGATGAAGGGTAAACAACGCCCGCAGGATTACGGCGGCCAAGCCGTCCTGGAAGGCGTGATGATGCGCTCCAGGGAAGCCATGGCCATCGCCGTGCGCCGGACGGACGGCTCCGTGCGCGTCAAGCATGAGGAAGTCACCCCGATCTCCAAAAAGCACAAATGGATGGGCTGGCCGTTTATCCGGGGCAGCGTGAGCATGGTGATGATGATGTCCCTGGGCATGAAGGTGCTGACCACCAGCGCTGACATGGCTGGCATCGATGACGAAGAGCCGTCCAAATTCGAAAAATGGCTGGCGCAAAAGCTGGGCACCGGCGTGGACAAGATCGTGATGGGCCTGGCGGTCGTGCTGGCCGTGGCGCTGTCGATGGGCCTGTTCGTGCTGCTGCCCAACCTGCCGGCAAAAGCCATGAGCGATGCGGGCTGGTCGCTGCTGGCGGTCAACCTGGTCAGCGGTCTGATCCGCATCATCATCCTGATGGCCTACCTGTACCTGACCGGCAAAATCCCGGACATGCGGCGCATCTTCCAGTACCATGGGGCGGAGCACAAGACGATCTACTGCTATGAAAACGGCCTGCCGCTGACGGTTGAGAACGCGCAGAAGTTTTCCACCCTGCACCCGCGCTGCGGCACCAGCTTCCTGCTGATTACGTTCATTTTCTCCATCATTTTCTACAGCGTGATTGACGTAGCGGTGCTGTCCCTGACCGGGTTTGACCTGGGGCAGAACTATCTGCCGCGCATTTTGACCCGGCTGCTGTTGCTGCCGGTGGTGGCGGGCATCAGCTATGAGCTGCTCAAAGGCCTGGCGCATGCCGAAACCCCATTGACCCGTGCGCTGCGCTGGCCGGGCATGCAGCTGCAGCGCCTGACCACGCGGCCGCCGACCGACAAGATGTGCGAAGTCGCGATTGAGGCGCTCAAGGCCGTGCTGCACGGCCTGCCGGAGGGCGAGCGCACGGAGGACGGCATTGTGGTGCTGCCCGGCGAACCCGACCCGGTACAGGCCGAGCCGCAGCCGGCGTGACCGTGCGCGCCGCCCTGCGCATGGGCGCGGCGGCGCTTGAGGCCGCAGGGGTGCCGGACGCCCGGCATGACGCGGGCGCGCTGCTGGCGCATGTGCTGGACGTGGA
>JAGVSV010000143.1 GCA_019137115.1 Bacillota bacterium | reverse complement strand
CTGCGTATGCCGCGCCAACCGGCGCCCGGCGCACGCCCGGCGCCCCGCCCGCAGCCCGGCGCTGGCGAACAGCGCTATGGCCGTCCCGCGTATCCGGACAGGCCCTATGGCCGCCCCGCCGTACCGCAGGGACAGGCGCCGCGCGCGCAGGGCCCCTATGGCCGCCCGGCAGGACCCTACGGCCAGCCGGCCGGCGGTCAGCGCCCCTATGGTCAGCCCGCGCCCGGTGCGCGTCCCTATGGGCAAGCCCCCGGCGCGCCGCGCCCCCCGTACGGACGCCCAGCAACGCCAGGCGCCCGCCCCGGCGCGCGTCCGGTCAGGGACGATCTGGCCCCGCCGATTGAGAAAGAGCGCGTCAGCAACTACGACCCGAACAAGAAAAACTATGGCCGCCAGCATGACCCGGAGCATGTCAGCAAGAACAGGCGTCAGCAGACGCGCAGCAACTTCTCCGGCTATGACGACGATGTCGTGCGCGGCGGCAGACGCTCCCGGTCGCGCAAGCCCTCCGCGCAGCAGATGATGGCGCCCATCCGCATCGAGAAGGCGTTCATGACCGCTGATGTCATCACCGTCAAGGATCTGACCGAGCGCATCGGCAAGCCCGCCGGCGAAATCCTCAAGCGGTTGCTGCTGCTTGGCAACGTTGCCACCATCAACAGCGAACTGGACTTTGACACCGCCTCGCTGGTGGCCGGTGAGTTTGGCGTGACGCTGGAAATGAAGGTGGAGAAATCCGCCGAGGATGTATTAACCGAGCAGGAGCACGCCGACAGCGAGGAAAACACCGAGCCGCGTCCGCCGGTCATCACGATCATGGGCCACGTCGACCACGGCAAGACCTCGCTGCTGGACTATATCCGCAACGCGAAAGTCACCGCCTCGGAAGCCGGCGGCATCACGCAGCACATCGGCGCCTACCAGGTGGACGTGGGCGATCAGAAGATCACCTTCCTGGACACCCCCGGGCATGAGGCCTTTACTGCCATGCGCGCCCGCGGCGCCCAGGCAACGGACATCGCCGTGCTGGTGGTGGCCGCCGACGACGGCGTCATGCCGCAGACGGTGGAAGCCATCAACCACGCCAAGGCGGCCGAGGTGCCGATCATCATCGCGATCAACAAGATGGACAAACCCACCGCCAACCCCGACCGCATCAAGCAGGACCTGACGGCGTACAACCTGGTGCCGGAGGAGTGGGGCGGCGACACGATCATGGTGCAGGTGAGCGCATTGACCGGCGAGGGCGTGGACACGCTGCTGGAGATGATCCTGCTGCAGGCCGAATTGCTCCAGCTGAAAGCCAACCCCAACCGCCAGGCCCGCGGCATCATTATTGAGGCCAAGCTGGACAGGAGCCAGGGCCCGCTGGCCACGGTGCTTCTGCAAAACGGCACGCTGCGCGTGGGCGACAATATTGTGGCCGGCATGGCGTCCGGCCGCGTGCGCGCGCTGGTCAATGACCGCGGCGAGCGCGTCAAGTCGGCAGGGCCGGCGATGCCCGTGGAAATCTCCGGCTTCAACGAGGTGCCCCAGGCCGGCGACGAGATGCTGGTCTCCAGCGATGACCGCCTGTCCCGCCAGGTGGCGGCCGAGCGCAAGGACCGCGAGCGCGAGCAGCGCGTGGCGGCTTCCTCCCGCGTGTCGCTGGACAATCTGTTTGACAACATTGCCGAAGGCAAGGTGGAAACCCTCAACCTGATCATCAAGGCCGACGTGCAGGGCTCGGTGGAAGCCGTCCAGCAGGCGCTGGAGAAGCTGTCCAACGACCAGGTCAAGGTGCGCGTGCTGCACGCGGGCGTGGGCGCCATCTCCAAGGATGACGTCAACCTGGCGTCGGCGTTCAACGCGATCATCATTGGCTTCAACATCCGGCCCGACAACAACGCGCGCGCGGCCGCCGAAGCCGAAAACATCGACGTGCGGCTGTACCGGGTCATCTACCAGGCCACCGAGGACATTGAAAAAGCCATGAAGGGCATGCTGGAGCCGGTCCTCAAGGAAACCATCTCCGGCCATGCCGAGGTGCGCAACGTGTTCCGCATCACGGGCTCTGGCACCATCGCCGGCTGCTATGTCACCGACGGCAAGATGCACCGCAACTACCGCGTGCGCCTATTGAGGGACAACGTGGTCGTGCATGAGGGCAAGCTGTCCTCGCTGCGCCGCTTCAAGGATGACGTGCGCGAGGTGGCCGAGGGCTACGAGTGCGGCATCGGGCTGGAAGGGTACAACGACATCAAGGAGCGCGACGTGATCGAGTGCTTCACGATGGAAGAAGTCGTCTGAAGGGTAGGACACAGTGCCGAATTATCGTACCGACCGTATCTCCGGTGAGGTGCAGAAGGAAATCGACCGCATCATCCGGGAGGAGTTGAAGGACCCGCGACTGGGCGGCACGCTGGCCGTGACCCGCGCTGATGTCACCCGCGACCTGCGCCATGCAAAGGTGTACATCAGCGTCCTGGAGGCCGACAAGTTCAAGGAAACGATGGAAGCCCTGCGCAGCGCCGCCGGCTTCATCCGCCGCGAACTGGGCCAGCGCATGCACCTGCGCTACACGCCGGAGCTCAACTTCCTGGAGGACCACAACATCGAATACGGCATCCACATGGCCAAGCTATTACGGGAGATCAGCCAGGGGCAGAGCAAACCGGAGGATCAGCCGTGACCGACCACACGCTCAAGGACATCCTGACCGCGGTTGACAGCGCCGGCACGCTGCTGCTGACCACGCACATCCAGCCCGACGGGGACGCCATCGGCTCCCTACTGACGCTGTACGAATTTGTGGTAAGCCGCGGCAAAAAGGCGCGCATGGTGCTGCAGGACCCGGTGCCCGAGAACCTGCGCTTCCTGCCATATGCCGATTGCATTCTGCCCGTCAGCGGGCTGGACGGGCCGGCGGACGACCTGGCCATCAGCGTGGATGCCTCGGATGTGGATCGACTGGGCGAAGCTGCCGCGCCGTTTTTTAAAGCAGGACAGACCGTGCAGATGGACCATCACCGCACCAACACGCGCTTTGCCGCCACCAACGTGGTGCGAGAAGAGGCGTCCTCCTCCGGCGTGGTGATATATGAACTGCTCAAACTTGCCGGCACCGACATCACCCAGACGATGGCCACCAACCTCTATACCGCGGTGAGCACCGACACGGGCAATTTCTGCTTTGGCTACCTCAATGACGAGCTGTTTGAGCAGATGGCCGTGCTGATGCGCGCCGGACTGCCCATCGTGGAAACCGCGCGCCGGCTGCACCTGATGCATTCCCGCGAGCAGGTGCTGCTGCTGGGGCGCGCGTTGCGTTCGCTTACCTTTCTGGAGGACGGCCAGCTGACCATGATGCAGCTGACCGCCGATGATTTTAAGGACTGCAACGCCACCGGCGAGCACACCGAGCGCACGGTCAACTACGCGCTGAACATCCCCGGCGTGCAGATGTGCTTTTTGGCCAGCGAGCTGCCCGAGGGCATCAAGTTCAGCCTGCGCTGCCTGGCGCCCTACGATGTGTCCCAGGTGGCTTCTTTCTTTGGCGGCGGTGGTCACGCGCTGGCGGCCGGATGCACGTTGCAGGGCACGCTTGAAGACAGCGTGGACAGGATGCGACGCGCGCTGACGGGCTTGCTGAATGGCCAGTGGCGTTTGTAATTTGCTAAAACCGCCCGGGATGACCTCCCGGCAGGCGGTATCCCGCGTGGCCCGCCTGACCGGTGAAAAGGCCGGACACGCTGGTACCCTGGACCCGCAGGCCTGCGGCGTCCTGCCCATTTTGCTGGGCAAGGCGACGCGGCTTTTTGATTTTGTGGCGGGCGGGAACAAGCAGTATTTGGCAGAGATTTGCTTTGGCGTAGAAACCGACACGCAGGACGCTGAAGGCGCAGTCGTGCGTCAAGGCGGTAGGCTGCCAGGCGTGGAGGAAGTGCAGACAGCGCTGCCCGGGTTTCTGGGCATAAGCCTGCAGGAACCGCCCGCATACTCCGCCAAGAAGGTGGACGGCAAACGCGCCCACCGTATGGCCCGGTCAGGGCAAACGCCGGCGCTGACACCGCAGGAGATCACGCTGCACTCGCTCACCCATGTGGCGCAGACGGCGCAGGACCGGCACCTGATCCGCGTGGTGTGCTCCAAAGGCACCTACATCCGTACGCTGTGCCGGGACATTGGCAGGGCGATGGGCACCTGCGCGCACATGAGCTTCTTGCTGCGCGAAGCGACCGGCGATTTCGCGATCGAGCACGCCGTGACGCTGGAGGAACTGGAGGAGGCCCTCACCAGCGGCGCATCCCTTACCGAATGGCTGACCCCGCTGGACGCCGTGCTGTCCGGCATGCCGGTGTTCACCGTGGCGCCGGAATGGGAAACAGCGTGCCTGAACGGCGTGCCCCTGCCGCTGTCGGCGGGCGCCCCCGCGCCCACAGCGCCCGACCAGCCCGTGCGCGTCATCTGCCGCGGCACGCTGGTGGGCCTGGGCATCCCATCGCAACAGGGCATCCGCGTCAAACCGTGGCTGCTGGAATCGGAGGAACCATGAACACCAATGACATCGCCGCCAGCTTGGCGCGCATCCGCTGCTTTCTGCTGGACATGGACGGCACCATCTATCTGGGCGACCAGATCCTGGACGGCACACTGGCATTCCTGGACGCGCTGAAAACGACCGGACGCGAAGCCGTGTTTCTGACCAACAACTCGTCCAAATCCGGCGTCACGTATCTGGAGAAGCTTCAGCGCATGGGCATTGCCGAGCCGTTTTTGAACGTGGTCACCTCCGGGCAGGCCACCGCGCGTTATGCGCTCCATGTCTTTCCCGGCCAGCGCCCCTACCTGCTGGGCAACCACGTGCTGCGCCAGGAGATGGAACTGATGGGCGTGCCGGTTACGGACACCAACCCCGACTATGTGATCATCGCGTTTGACACGGAACTGGACTATGACAAATTGACCCGCGTATGTGACCATGTGCGCGCGGGACTGCCCTATATCGCTACCCACCCGGACTTCAACTGCCCGACGGAGACCGGCTTCATCCCGGACATCGGCGCGACGATCGCCTACATCAAGGCCAGCACCGGGCGCGAACCCGACCTGATTGCCGGCAAGCCGCACGCCACCATCGTCAACGACCTGCTGGCACAGACCGGCCACAACAAGGAAGAGCTGGCCATGGTGGGTGACCGCCTGTATACGGACATTTTAACCGGCATCAACCACGGCATCACCAGCATTCTGGTCATGACCGGGGAAACCACAAAGGAGATGCTGGACGCATCCCCCATCCGCCCGGACATCGTGGTGGAGCGTCTGTCCAGCCTGATCCCGTACCTCTAGGTGCGTTTCTTGACACCGTTTCCCGTCTTGGCTACTATAAATGCCGGACAACAAGCAAGAACGTGGGGTATCAGTGTGACAGACAACAAACCGACCGTCGCCGATAACGGGCCGGTTCGCGACAATGTATACGAAACGCTCAAGCAGCAGATCCTGACCGGCGAACTGACCGCCGGCTCCCGGATCATTGAGACGCAGTATGCCGAAAAGCTCCACATCAGCCGCACGCCGCTGCGCGAGGCGTTCCGACGCCTGGAGCAGGACGGGCTGGTCAGCTATGAGGTGCGCCGCGGCGTGGTGGTGCGCGCGTTTACTGTGGAGGATGTGGAGGAAATCTTCACCATCCGCAACGCGCTGATGCTGCTGATCGTGCCGTCCATCATCGAGAAAGTCACCGCGGAGGACATCGCCGAACTGCGCGAAATCCTTCAGCGCATGGACGTAAGCCAGGAGGAGCAGGACGCCAAGGCATTGGCGCCTTTGAACCGCACGTTCCACCGCAGGCTGGAGCGCATCTCGGGCAAAAAGCGCATCCTGCGCACCATTGACAGCCAGGAGGAGTACATCAAGCTGTTTTCGGTGGTGGCCATTGCCAGCGTGGTGACGCGCTCCACCGCGCATCAGGAGCATCACCAGATGCTCGTCCATCTGGAAAACCGCGATGAGCAGGCGCTGTGCCAGCTGCTGACCAGCCACCTGGAAAGCAGCAAGAAAACGTGCCTGGATACCCTGGAAAGTCGCAGATCACTGTTCGACAAAACGTAAGGGGAGCAGCATGCAGGACATACAGATTGCCCAGGCCGCCGATATCTGGCCGATTGGGAAAATCGCCGAGGAGCTGGGCCTACAAGCGGACAACTGGTCGCCCTATGGCAAGCACATCGCCAAGTTGGACCCGGTTCCCTTCCGGGACAAGCCAAGCCGCGCCAAACTGGTGCTGGTGACGGCGATCACGCCCACCCCCGCTGGCGAAGGCAAGACCACCGTCAGCATCTCGCTGGCTGATGGCCTTCGGCGCACCGGGCGTAAATCCATGCTGGCGCTGCGGGAGCCCTCCCTGGGCCCCGTGTTCGGCATGAAGGGCGGGGCGACCGGCGGCGGCTATTCGCAGGTGCTTCCGATGGAAACGATCAACCTGCACTTCACCGGCGACCTGCACGCCATCACCGCGGCCAACAACCTTTTGGCCGCCATGGTGGACAACCACATCCAGCAGGGCAACCAGCTCCAAATCGATCCGCGCAGGATCATGCTGCGCCGCTGTATGGACGTCAACGACCGCCAGCTGCGCAACATCGTCAGCGGCATGGGCGGCACAGCCAACGGCATGCCGCGCGAGGACGGCTTTGACATCACCGCCGCCAGCCAGGTCATGGCGACCTTCTGCATGGCGTCGGATCTGACCGACCTGAGTGAGCGCCTGGGCCGCATCGCGGTGGCGCGCACCTATGACGGCAAGCTGGTCACCTGCGCTGACATTGGCGCCCAGGGCGCCATGTGCGCGCTGCTGCGCGATGCGATGATGCCCAATCTGATCCAGACCATTGAGCACACCCCGTGCCTGATGCACGGCGGCCCGTTTGCCAACATCGCCCATGGCTGCAACAGTGTGATTGCCACCACGCTTGCGATGAAGCTCTCCGATTATGTCGTTACTGAGGCTGGCTTCGGCGCCGACCTGGGGGCGGAAAAGTTTATCGACATCAAATGCCGCGCCACCGGCCTGTGGCCGGACTGCGTGGTGCTGGTGGCCACCGTGCGCGCGCTCAAGCACCACGGCGGCGTTGCCAAAGCCGAGCTTTCCAATGAAAATGTCGATGCGGTCCAGCGCGGCCTGGACAACCTCAAGCGGCACATCCGCAATGTGCGCGACGTATGGGGTATCCAGCCCGTGGTGGCGGTCAACCGCTTTGCCACCGACACCCAGGATGAACTGGATGCGCTGATGGACGCGATGCGTCAGCTGGACGTGCCCTGCGCGGTAACCGAAGGCTGGGCCAAGGGCGGCGCGGGCGCGACCGAGTTGGCCGACCTGGTGGCGCAGGCGTGCGACACGGTGCATGACAAAACCCCCCAATACACCTACGAAAACGCCCTTCCACTCAAGGACAAGGTGGAGGCGGTCGCCAGGCGCGTATATGGCGCGGACGGCGTCAGCTGGGTGGGCAAAACGCTGAATATGCTCAAGGAACTCACCGACGAAGGCTTTGGCGAGGTGCCGGTGTGCATCGCCAAAACGCAGTATTCGTTCAGCGATGACGCCAAACTGATCAACGCGCCGGAAGGCTTTGCTGTCACCATCCGCGACATCCGCCTGTCGGCGGGCGCGGGCTTTGTGGTGGCGTTTGCCGGCGATATCATTGCCATGCCCGGCTTGCCCAAGGCGCCTGCGGCGCTCAACGTCAGCGTAAGCCCCGAAGGGGTCATTTCCGGATTGATGTAGGAGGCCACCATGAACGACCTGAAACAGCACGTGCTGGAGCTGCTCTGCCAGGATTGCCGCATGCCCGTTGACCAGATCGCCGTGATGCTGGGCGCAAACCCCACGGACGTATCCGCCGCCATCAAACAGATGGAGGACGACCGCGTGATCGTCCAGTACCGCCCGGTGGTGGACTGGAACCAGACCGAAAGAACCTTTGTGGAGGCGATGATCTCCGTCAAGGTAACCCCACAGCGCGACCAGGGCTTTGACGCCGTGGCCAAGCGCATCGGCGGCTTTGAGGAAGTGCGCAGCGTGTTTTTAATGTCCGGCGCGTATGACCTGCTGGTGCTGCTGGAAGCCCCCACGCTCAAGGAGCTGGCCTATTTTGTCAGCGAAAAATTAAGCACCCTGGACACGGTCACCGGCACGTCCACCAGCTTTGTGCTCAAGCGCTACAAGGAGGATGGCGTGATGTTCGGCGAGAAGAAGGAAGACCAGAGGCTGGTGATCTCACCGTGAGGGAGATGGCTTTCAACCCGCTGGTCGAATCCGTTCCGCCCAGCGGCATCCGCAAATTTTTCGATATAGCCGGCAGCATTGCCAACGTGATCTCCCTGGGCATTGGCGAGCCGGATTTTGTCACGCCCTACCACATCCGCAGCGCCGTCATGGACAGCTTGATGGACGGTGAAACCCAATACACCGCCAACTATGGTTTGATCGAGCTGCGGCGCGAGATCGCCGGGTATCTGTCCTCGCGCTTCCATGTGACGTATGACCCGGAAAGCGAAGTGCTGGTCACCGTGGGCGCCAGCGAAGCCATCGACATGGTGATGCGCGGGCTGCTGGCGCCGGGCGATGAGGTAATACTGCCTGACCCCGGCTATGTCAGCTACCAGCCTTGCGTGATTTTTGCCGGCGGCACGCCGGTGGCGGTGCCCACCTCGCCCGAAAACGGCTTTGTCATCACGCCCGAGGCGCTGGAAAGCGCGATCACCCCCCGCACCAAAGCGGTGTTTCTTGCGTATCCGTGCAACCCCACGGGTGCCGTGATGCCGCTGGAGCAGATGCAGAAGATCGCCGAGATTGTAACAAAGCACGATCTGCTGCTGATCTGCGATGATATTTACATTGAGCTGGTTTATGATGGGTTCAGGCAGGAAAGCTTTGCCTCCCTGCCCGGCATGAAGGAGCGCACGATCCTGATCAACGGTTTCAGCAAGTCGTTTGCAATGACCGGTTTCCGTGTAGGCTATATCTGTGCGCCGGACAAATTGCTCAAAAACCCGGCCAAGATCCACCAGTACGCGATCATGTGTGCCAGCCGCGCGTCCCAGGTGGCGGCCATCCAGGCGCTCAAGCAGGGCCGGCAGGACAACTACCACGACATCCAGGTCATGCGAGACAGCTATGACCGCAGGCGCAGGCTCATGTACAACGCGTTGACCGACATGGGGCTTGCCTGCTATGAACCCAGGGGCGCGTTCTACCTGTTCCCGTCCATTGCGGGCACCGGCATGGATTCCGACACGTTCTGTGAGCGGTTGCTCAAGGAACAGGCCGTCGTGTGCATCCCCGGCACTGCCTTTGGCGCATGCGGCGAAGGGTTCATCCGCTGCTGCTACGCCACCGACATTGACAAGATGGGCGAGGCTTTCCAGCGCATGCGCGTTTTCCTGAGCAGAGATTAAAAGGAGTGTTCATGTTCAAATCCCGGATCCTGTCCCTGTTGCTGGTGGCGGCGCTGCTGATCAGCGCGGGCACGTATGCGCTGGCCGACGAGGACGTCTCCATCCAGGAGGTGTTCCCACAGGCCAACACCTCCGCCCAGCAACCCCAGACCACCGGCGGCAACCCGGCCGACCTGCCGGAAGCCCCGGCCGAGCCCACGCCCGAGCCCGTGGCGACCCTGCCGGACGGCAGCATCGAAATCACCATTTCGGCGGTGGGCGACATCACCTTTGGCGGCGATGTGCGCAAGCGCAACAACATCTTTGAAAACGAGCTGCGTAAGCAGGGCGGGGACCTTGGGTTTGTGATGCGCAACGTGCGCGACCTACTGTCCCAGGATGACCTGACCATCGGCAACTTTGAAACCACACTGACCACCGCGCCGGTATACAAAACCAACAACCAGTTTGTGTTCTCCGCCCCCACGGAGTATGTGCAGATTCTGACCGACGGCTCCTTTGAGGCCGTCTCATTTGAGAACAACCACACGATGGATCATGGCGAGCAGGGGCACAGGGAAACCACCGACACCCTGACGAATGCCGGCATCGTGTGGAGCACGGCGGACCACATGGGCGAGTTTGAAACCAAGGGCATCAAGATCGCGATGCTCTCCTACTGGCAGCTGCGCGAGCGCATGGACAGCATGTTCGTGGACATCCCAAGGAAAATCGCCGAGATCCGCGCGGCCTATGACCTGATCATCGTCAGCTTTCACTGGGGCGAGGAGCTGGACTATTACCCCAACGCCAACCAGCAGAAGATGGCCAAGATCACCATCGATGCCGGCGCCGACCTGGTGCTGGGGCACCACAGCCACCGCGTGAACCCGATTGAGGAATACAACGGCAAATACATCGTCTACTCGCTGGGCAACTTCAGCTTTTCCGGCAACAACAAGCCCAGCGACATGAGCACGTTCATCTTCCAGGCGCGCTACCGGTTCAAGGAGGGGCAGATGCAGTCCTCCGCGTTCCGCATCATCCCGGCGAGAATTTCCTCCAAGCGCGACTACAACGATTTTGCCCCCACCCCGTTTACCGACCAGACGCTGATTGACAACGTGATCCAGATGCTGCACCGCAACGGCAAGCAGATCAGCAACCCGGTTGCCACATACCCGGTGGACTGGCAGTAAGGAGAGGCCGCTTGCGCGCCCGCATTGTTTTTGTCTGGGACACCCCGTATGCCCGAACCCTCCAGAGCTGCGTCCAGCAGGTACTGACCGATGTGGCGGTGGCGTTCGGGCATTCGTTTGTCATCAAGGACGAGCGCATGGGCGAGGCGTCGGTGCAGGCATGGGGCAGCGCCATGACCGAGGAAACGATCACTGCCTGCCGGGAAGCGGACGCCGCGATCGCGGTGCTCTCACGGGACGACGGGCTGCTGGAACTGGCGCAGGGCGTGGGCGCGGTGCTGGCCTGCCATGTGTATGAGGCGTGGCCGCCCAACGCCATCGATGGCGCGCTCAAGTCTGGGCAGGTGCCCGCGGGCATCCTGTGCTACCCGCTGTACGGCGATGAACGGCTGGCCGATGCGGCAAAAATCGCCTACCAGCTGACCGGCACCGTGCGCACCCGCATGCGGGAGATCCCCTTTGACGGCAGCCTGAAGGCCGCGTGGCTGCATGCCACCGGCACGCTGGCCGCCACATATACTGCGACCACACCTGTCCAGACCACGCTGAACGAAGCGCTGGGGGACATGGTCACGCGGCCGGCGGATGTGGGCGTGGTGTTTGCCAAACCTGGCGCTGCGCAAAGCCTGTACGCGGTGGCGGATGCATTGTCCGGGCGGCAGTCGCCGGGCCATATTCGCTATATGGGCGAAAAGGCCCTGCACGCCTTCGTGGCGGGTGATCGTGGTGACGGCGCCAGCATCCCGCTGGGCGCGCTGGCGGCCGCCGCCGACCTGCTGCGCAACAGCTTGGGGCTTGACCGCGAGGCGGATTGTCTGCTGGCCGCGGCCGCCAATGTAAGCGAAACCGCCATCACATCCCATGGCGGTCAGGCGGTGGACGCGTGGGAGCGCATCAGCCAGCAGATCGCGCTGGTGGGGGAATTGCTGCACCCCAAAGCCTAAGCGCTACTTTGTATAGTTGTCCGCGCCAAAGGAGCCGGCAAACGCCTCGGCTCCTTTTGTCATCTCAATCGAGCGATCGTTGAGCACCCACACGGCTTCCACGCCGTCCAGCGACTCCACAAACGTCCGCCCTTCTTCATACGGCATCAGGAACACCGCGGTGGATAATAAATCCGCGTAGCCCGAATCCTCCGTGATGATGGACACCGAGCGCATGTGGTGCGTGGGCATCAACGTTTTGGGCGATATGATGTGATGGTATCGCACGCCGTCAAAATCAAAAAACCGCTGGTAATCCCCGCTGGTGACCACCGACAGGTCATGGGTGAACAGCGTTTCGATGATGTCCGTCTGCGTCATCACCTGGCCGTCTGGATCCTGGATGGCCACGCCCCAGTTGACGCGTCCGTCCCTGGGCGAATGCCCGGTGCGCACATTGCCGCCAGCATTGATGATGAATGAGGGCATCGGCCCCTTGAGCAGCATTTGAGCGACCAGCTCGGTGGCATAGCCCTTGGCCGCTGCACCCAGGTCCAGCGTGAGTTCGGGGTCGGCAAACGCCACGGTGCGGTTGGCGCTGTTCAGCACCACATCGTTGATGTTGGTGTGCAGGGCAGCGTCCCTGAGCGTTGCCATGTCTGGCACATATGCCTTTGCGGGGTTGTTCAGCGCCACGTCGCGCGCGTCGTGCCAGAGTTTGAGCACGCTGCCCAGCGCCATGTTGACCGTGTCATGCAGCTTTTCCTGTTGGCTTTTGCTGGTTGCGATCAGGTCAAACAGTTCCTGGGGCACCTGCACGGGGCCTTGCCCGGCCTGCTCGTTGACAGTGCGCAGGTTGGTGACCCCCGGGTAGCTGTTGTACTTGTCAAACTGCTCGTTGAGCGATTCAAACATCGCCTTGGCGCGGTTTGCTTCCTTGTCAAAGGTGCCCTGGTCGGGCGCGTACCCGATGATGCTGATGATCGTGTCGAAGGTGCCGAAAAACTGCATCTGGTACTTTTCGTACGTCGGTTCCTGCTGACCGAACGCCAGGTACCCGCCCAGCGCCAGCACCGCCACGACCACCAGGGCAGCGATCCGTTTTCTGTTCATGTGCTCCTCAGGTTATTCGGTATAGCCCAGGGTTTTCAAATCCCTCGGATTGTCGCGCCAGTCCGCGCGCACCTTCACAAACAGCTGCAGGTTGACCTGCGTGTCCAGCAGCGCCTCCATGTCCTCACGCGCCTGCATGCCGATGCGCTTGAGCATGCCGCCCTGCTTGCCGATCACGATGCGCTTGTGCGCCTCGCGCTCCACATACAAATCGGCATGGATTTCCGTCAGCGCCGGGCGCGGCTGGGTGATGGACAATATCTCCACGCCGATCCCGTGCGGGATCTCATCGCGCAGGTTGGTCAGCGCCTTTTCGCGGATCAGTTCCGCGCAGATCTGCCGTTCGGACTGGTCGGTCCACATGTCGTCCGGGAAATAGCGCGGCCCCTCAGGAAGGTGGCGCACAATCTCTTGAAGCAGCGTGTCCACACCCTCACCGGTGCGCGCGCTGATCGGGATGATCGCGGTCAGGCCATCGTCTTTGAAGCTGTCAATCAGCGGCAGCAGCGCCTGGGGGTGCACCGTGTCCACCTTGTTGATCGCCAGGATGCGCGGCAGCTTCTTCATGCCGTACCCCGCCAGGATGTCATGGTCCCGGTTGCCCGCGGTGTTGGCGTCCACCATCAGTACTAGCAGGTCCATCCCTTTCATCGCGTCCTGCACGGATTTTTCCATATAGTCGCCCAGCCGTGTGCGCGGCTTGTGGATGCCCGGCGTGTCCACGAACACCAGCTGCCAGCCCGCGTTTTCGTCGGTGCGCACGCCCAGCACCCGGTTGCGCGTGGTCTGCGGGCGGGGGGACACGATCGACACCTTTTCGCCCACGATGCGGTTGATCAGCGTGGATTTGCCCACATTGGGGCGGCCGATCACCGTGACAAAGCCGGAACGGAACGCCTTGTCTGTCATGTTCACTCCTTTCCCAGCAGGTCAGCCACGCCGCTTGCCGGCGAAAAGCTGTGCGGCAGCAGCTGTGCCAGCGTGGATTCCGCCACTTCCCCATCGCCCCACGTGACCAGCACGCGCAGGTCGGCGCAGAACTCCGACAGCACCTGCCGGCACACACCGCAGGGCCAGGGCGCGGCCTTTTCTGCCGCGATGGCGATGGCGGCAAATTCCCGCGCCCCGTCGTGTACCGCGGTAAACACCGCCGTGCGCTCCGCGCAGTTGGTCGCGCCGTAGGCCGCGTTTTCAATGTTGCTGCCCACATAGGTGCGCCCGTCCTGGCTTAGCAGGCACGCGCCCACCTTGAAGTGGGAGTACGGCGAATAGCTCCTCTGCATGGCCTGGCGCGCGAGCGCCAGCAATTCCCCGTCCAGTACGCTTGTTGCCACCTGCGCGCTGGACAGCGCGGCTTCCTCCATCTTTCGCATGGTTTCCTGATCCTCTTTCTTAACATGGTCGTAGCCCATCACGTGCAGCATGCCGTGCGCCAGCAGGTAGCAAACCTCCCGCGCGTATGGGTGCCCATAGGCATGCGCCTGTTCACAGGCTTTCTCGGTCGAAATCACAATGTCGCCCAAAAAAGCGGCGTGTTCGTCGGCATCCCAGCCGCGCAGCAGCTTTTGCCGCGCGTCGCGCGCGGTTTGCCCGTTGGCGTAGGCAACCGCCGGGAAGCTGAGCACATCCGTGGGGCGGTCAATCCCACGCCGCTCCTTGTTGATGGCCTGTATGTCCGCATTGTCCGTCAGCGTCAGCGCCGCAAAACACGGCACCGGCACGCCCTCCAGCTCCAGGCACGCCTGTGCGGTGCGCATCAATTGCTCAAAAAGGGCCGGGTCAACGGCCCCTGGGTCGGCGATTACCAGGCTCATGACGCGGGGGAGGGCGGCTTGGCGCCCGCTTCGCGGGGCTTGGGCTGGGCAGGGTAGCTGCCCGACAACGCGCCCATCAGCTGTCCGCGCAGGCTGGTCAGCCGCGCGGGATTGCCGGGGTATTCCACCCGCTCGTGGAACACACCGTGCAGCACCGTGGCGCACGCCTCGCGGATCAGGTTCAGGTCCTTGAGCGTCAGCGGGCTTTCTGACAGCTGCCCGTCCTCCATCTTGCCTTTGATCAGGTCATCGATGAAGCGCCGTACCTCATGCGGGGAATGCGACGGCATCGAGCGCACCGCGGCTTCAATCGTATCGCACAGCATAATGATCGCGGCTTCGGCGGTCTGCGGGGTGTGCCCGGGGTAGCGGTAGTCCGCCTCCATGACCACCCGGTCGCCGGTGGATTCCCGGAGCGCCTTGGAGTAAAAGTACGACACCAGCGTGCTGCCGTGGTGCTCAGCGATGATCTGCTGAATGGCGTGGGGCAGGCGGTACTGCTTGGCCAGCGCCAGGCCCGCCGTCACATGTCCGGTGATCATGGACACCGAGGTTTTGGTGTCCGCCCCGTCGTGGATGTTGGCGGTGCCGATCTGGTTCTCCTTAAACCATAGCGGCTGCTTGAGTTTGCCGATGTCATGGTAGTAGGCCCCCACCCGTGCCAGCAGCGCGTCGGCGCCAATGGCTTCGGCGGCTGCCTCCGCCAAATTTGCGAGGATCACGCTGTGGTGGTAGGTGCCCGGCGCTTCCAACATCAACCGCCGCAGCAGCGGGTGGTTGGGGCTGCTTAGGTCATACAGGCGGTTGGGCGTGGGCAGGTTGAACAGCGTCTCCAGCAGCGGCTGGAAAGCCAGGCACAGCAGCGCCGCTATCATCGCGCCGCCTGATGCCCAAAGCGCGCGGCCCAGCAGCGCGGCATGGTCCATCGCGGTGACCATGCCGATGCCCATCACCGTCACGAACGACACCGTGGCGGCGGCTAGCCCCGCCACAAAGATCATCGAGCGCAGCGACCGCCGCGCCAGGATGACCGTCACCGCGGCACCCGACAGCAAAAATGTCACCAGCAGGGGGAACATCTCGGCATTGTTGCCGCCTGCCGTGCCCAGCATGAACGCCGCGATCACCGACCCGGCCACGTTGCTCAATACCGCGGGCACTGCGCCCAGCAGCAGCGTCGCCAGCATGGGCAGCAGCGCGATTGGCGCCGCGTATGGCAGCTGGATGGCCTTGAAGAAATAGCACAGCGCGCTAACCAGGATCAGCAGCAGGTATAAAAGCACCAGATAGCTTTTGCGCTGGTAGATGCGCGGCCACAGGATCCGAAGCGCCACCATCATGGCAATCAGCGACAAAAACACCACCGCAAACGTGCCGATCAGCGGCAGGAAGTCCACCTTGTTCTCGCTGAGCACCCCCAGGCTGCGCAGCACCTCCAGCTCGTTGGCTTTGATGCGGCCCGATCCGCGCACCACCACATTCTGCCCCTGCTTGTAGAGCACCGGCTCGGTGGCCTCCCGCGCGGCCAGGCGGGCGGCGTCGGTGGCCACCTCGTCAATGACCATGTTGGGGATGATCGTGGCCTGCAGCACCGGCAGCGCCACGTTCTGAAGCAGGCTGACCCCGGTGCGGTAGCCGATCACCTGCATGATGGCGGTGATGGCGATGGTTTCCTGCCCCTGAGTGATGTACCCCTGCAGGGTGTTGCGCACTGCCTGCGTGAGCGAGGAAAACAACTCGTCAAAAGCGGACTGCGACGCGTTCATCAGCGTGACCAGCTGGAAATCGTGGAACGTGGCCAGCGTGATCATGCCGGCGGCGTGCTCCAATTCCTCCGGCGTGTAGCTGCGCCCCGGCGCGTAGTCCGGCAGGGTCATGGCGTACTGCCGCACGCCCTCCAGCTCGGCTTGCACGGCTTCCAGCTGGTCCAACACCTTGTCGGTGATGCCTTCCTGGTAGCGGTAGGTGGGCGTCACCGCTGCGGCAGCCAGCGCGCGGTTCTGCTCGGTGGTGATTTCATCCACCACGTCGCGGGTGGCTACAATCGTGTTGGGCGGCACCATGCCGATGGTCAGCTTGTAGCGGCTGGGCGTCACCGCCAGCACGCAGATCACGTACACCGCAAGCGAGCCCATGAAGATGATCAGGGCTTTGAGAAAAAACTGCGACCGCAAAAACCCCTGCACCCCCTGGAAAAAGGCGGTCATGCGCTGGCCGGCGGTCCTCTCCTCAGGCATGCCTCTGCTCCCTTGCGTCATAGGTTTCGTAGGCGGATACGATGCGCTGCACCAGGTCGTTGCGCACCACGTCGTTCTTGTCCAGGTGCAGTACTTTGATGCCTGAGATGCCTGCCAGCACCTCCTGCGCCACCTGAAGGCCGGATTTGCGGCCGGGCATAAGGTCAATCTGCGTCATGTCGCCGGTCACCACACATTTGGCGTTGCGCCCCATGCGGGTCAAGAACATTTTCATCTGCTCAGGCGTCGTGTTCTGCGCCTCGTCCAAAATGATGAACGCGTCGTTGAGGGTGCGCCCGCGCATGAACGCAAGCGGCGCGATCTCAATGGCGCCGGTGTCAAACATCACCTGGAAGCCGTCGGCGCCCATCATTTCATGCAGCGCGTCGTACAGCGGCCGCAGGTACGGATCAACCTTCTGGGCCATGTCGCCGGGCAAAAAGCCCAGTTTCTCCCCGGCTTCCACGGCCGGGCGGGTCAGTACCAGGCGGTCGACCGCCTTGTTGCGGTAGGCGGCCACCGCCAGCGCGATGGCCAGGAACGTCTTGCCGGTGCCAGCCGGGCCCACGGCCACGGTCAGTTGGTTGTCGCGGATGGCGTCCACATAGGCTTTCTGGCCCCCCGTCTTGCAGCGGATGGGCCGCCCGCGGTGCGTATACGCGACGGTATCATTGATGATTTCCTCGGCTTGGTCCAGCTGCCCGGCCTGCGCCAGGCGGATATAGTAGCGCACGCGCCCTACGTCCACCGATTCGCCGCGCTCCAGCTGGGTACACAGTTTCGTCAGTACTTCCTCGGCAAGGCGCACGTTGACGGCGTCGCCGTGCACGGTCAGTTCGCTGTGGTGCATGTGGATGGTGACCTGAAGTTCCTCTTCTAGCACGCGGATGTTCTGGTCGTTCATGCCAAAGATGGCCTGGCAGGTATCCATGGAGCTGATTGGCAATGCCAAATGCGCTGATTCCTCCTTCATCGGGCAAGCCGCGGCGCCGTGCCGCGTACCGCTCATCTTACCATTATATAGGCTGCACAGGCAAACACGCGCGCGCGCCAAAAAATGCACGGACAGGACGCGCAACCCCTTGCGCTCCCCGCCTGCATCTCCTATAATCAAGGTGACGCGTAAGCGTGATCACAGGAGGTAGAAGCAATGGCTTTCAGGATTTCCGATGCGTGCATCAACTGCGGCGCCTGCGAGGCAGAGTGCCCGACGTCCGCCATCACCGAGGGCGAAACCCAGTACGTGATTGACGAGGAAAAATGCATTGACTGCGGCGCGTGCGCCGATGTGTGCCCGGTAGGAGCGCCGGCCCCGGTCTGACCCCGGCCCGCCCACGGGCGCCCCGCCAACCGGTAACGGAGGCTATCCTTCGTCCCCGATGAAGGCGGGGCTTCTTTTGTCGGTTTTTCCGCCTTTTGCCGCCGCGATTTTCGTTGACATGGCAAGGGGTTTTATGGTACTGTTAATCGGTTACCTGTACGGTAACGGGCGGCATATGCCGCCATGACTACGACTATATATCTCCCATGGGTTGCGGGGATGTTATAGGAGGATGCCTGTTCGTCAGGGTCCGATCAAAAACAGGAGGTGCTTCCATGCCGACGATCAACCAGTTGATCCGCAAGGGAAGAAAAAAGGTAACAAAGAAGTCCGACGCGCCGATCCTGCAGGGGTGCCCGCAAAAGCGCGGCGTGTGTCTGTCGGTCAAGACAACCACGCCCAAAAAGCCCAACTCGGCCCTGCGCAAGATCGCCAGGATCCGTTTGACCAACCAGTACGAAGGCACGTGCTACATCCCCGGTATCGGCCACAACCTGCAGGAGCACAGCGTGGTGCTGATCCGCGGGGGTCGTGTGCGCGATCTGCCCGGTGTGCGCTACCATATTGTCCGCGGCGCTTTGGACACCGCCGGCGTAGCCCGGCGCAACCAGGGCCGTTCGCTCTACGGGGCCAAAAAGCCCAAGAAGTAACCTTTCGCCCCTATGTCGCGCAAAGCATCCCTGTCCGGGCTGGAACGCCCCGGGGCAATCGGATGCCGCCGCGCGGCCGATGGCGGGCACGATGCTGACGTGCCTTCGGTGGGGGTTATGATCACAACCAGTTTGAGGAGGGAACAGAATGCCCCGTCGTGGATTTATACCCAAGCGCGAAGTGCTGCCGGACCCGATCTACCTGACGGTACCGGTCACCAAGCTGATCAACCAGATCATGCTGGACGGCAAGCGCGGCGTTGCTCAGAATGTATGCTACAGCGCCTTTGAAATGATCCGGGAGAAAACCGGCAAGGAACCCGCCGACGTTTTCCAGGAAGCGCTCAACAACGTGATGCCGCAGCTGGAGGTCAAGGCCCGCCGTGTGGGCGGCGCCACCTACCAGGTGCCCATCGAGATCCGGCCCGAGCGCCGGCAGACCCTGGCGCTGCGCTGGCTGATTGAGTTCAGCCGCCGCCGCGATGAAAAGACCATGGCCGAGCGCCTGGCTGGTGAAGTGCTGGATGCCAGCAACAATACGGGCAAGGCTGTGGGCCGCAAGGAAGAAATGCACCGCATGGCGGAGGCGAACAAGGCGTTTGCCCACTACCGCTGGTAAGGTTTTAGGAAGGGCCCGGGCAGGGCATTAGGAGTACAATCGGGCATGCAAAGAACACACCCGCTGGAGATGGTCCGCAACATCGGCATCATGGCGCACATCGACGCCGGCAAGACGACGACCACCGAACGCATCCTGTACTATGCAGGCAGGCTGCACCGGATGGGCGAAACGCACGACGGCTCGGCCACCATGGACTGGATGGACCAGGAGCGTGAGCGCGGCATCACCATTACATCCGCCGCCACCACCGCCACCTGGAAGGACCATACCATCAACATCATCGACACGCCCGGCCACGTGGACTTTACCGTGGAGGTGGAGCGTTCGCTGCGCGTGCTGGACGGCGCGGTCGCTGTTTTCTGCGCCAAAGGCGGCGTGGAGCCGCAAAGCGAAACGGTCTGGCGCCAGGCCAACCGCTACAATGTGCCCAGGATCGCGTACATCAACAAGATGGACATCACCGGCGCTGATTTTGAGCGCGTGCTGCATATGATGCACGACCGCCTCAACGCCAACGTCATTCCGATCCAGCTGCCCATTGGCGTGGAAGCCTCCTTCCGGGGCATCATTGACTTGATCCGGATGAAGGCCGAAGTGTACTACGATGATGACGGCAACGACATCCGTGAGGAGGAAATCCCCGCGGAGCTGCTCGAAAAAGCCCACACCTACCGCAACCAGCTGATGGAAACCGTGGCTGAGCAGGAAGAAGAGCTGATGGAAAAGTTCTTCGCGGGCCAGGAGCTGACCGAGGAGGAAATCCACCGGTCGCTGCGCCAGGCCACCATCGCCTGCCGGATCACGCCGGTGCTGTGCGGCACCTCGTACCACAACAAGGGCGTACAGCCGCTGCTGGACGCCATCTGCGCGTACATGCCCTCCCCGCTGGACATTCCGTCCATCGTGGGCAGCGACCCGAAGGACCCGAACAAGCTGATCGAACGCCATCCCAGCGATGACGAGCCGTTCGCGGCGCTTGCGTTCAAGATCGCGGTGGACACCTTCGTGGGCAAGCTGGCGTTCTTCCGCGTGTATTCCGGCAAGATTGACGCCAACAGCTACGTGTACAACAGCACCAAGGACAAGCGGGAACGCTTCAGCCGCATCATGCGCATGCATGCCAACCACCGCGAGGACGTGGAAAGCGTGTTCACCGGCGACATCGCGGCCGCCGTGGGCCTTCGCAACACGGTGACGGGCGACACGCTGTGCGACGAAAAGCACCCCGTGGTGCTGGAGAAGATGGAGTTTCCCGACCCCGTCATCCAGGTCGCCATCGAGCCCAAGACCAAGGCGGGCCAGGAGAAAATGTCCTTTGCCCTGATGCGCCTGGCCGAAGAGGACCCGACATTCAAAAGCTATTCCGACCCCGAAACCGGGCAGACCATCATCGCCGGCATGGGGGAACTGCACCTGGAAATCATCGTCGACCGCATGATGCGGGAGTTCCGCGTGGAGGCCACCGTGGGCAAGCCCCAGGTATCCTACAAGGAAACCATCGGCAGGACGTCCAGGGGCGAAGGGCGCTTTGTGCGCCAGACCGGCGGCCACGGCCAGTACGGCCACTGCGTGATCGAGATCACGCCCGCCAAGCCCGGCGAGGGTTACACCTTTGAGAACAAGACCGTGGGCGGGGTGATCCCCAGGGAGTTTATCCAGCCGATCAACAACGGCATCCAGGAAGCGGCCAAGTCCGGCATCCTGGGCGGCTACGAGGTGGTGGACTTCACCGCCTCCCTGCTGGACGGCTCATTCCACGAGGTGGACTCGTCCGAAATGGCCTTCAAGATCGCCGGCTCCATGGCCTTCAAGGAAGCGCTCAAGGGCGCCGATTCCCGGCTGCTGGAACCCGTCATGAAGGTTGAAGTCACGGTGCCCGACCAGTACATGGGCGATGTCATGGGCGACATCAGCGCGCGCCGCGGCCGGATTGAAACGATGGAATCTCATCAGGGCGATCACATGGTGCACGCGTTTGTGCCGCTGAGCTCCATGTTTGGCTACGCCACCGACCTGCGCAGCAAGACGCAGGGACGCGGCAACTTCTCGATGGAGTTCAGCCATTACGAGGAAGTGCCCAAGCTGGTGGCCGAAAAGATCACCGGCAACTAACGAACAGATCACAACGGACAATGTGGAGGAAAAGGGAACAAAATGGGCAAACAAAAGTTTGAACGGAACAAGCCGCACGTCAACATCGGCACGATCGGTCACGTAGACCACGGCAAGACGACGCTGACAGCTGCGATCACCATGGTGCTGGCCA
>JAGVSV010000020.1 GCA_019137115.1 Bacillota bacterium | reverse complement strand
GAAAACGCGCACATCGCGTTTAACGACCCACCGGCCAATTTTACGCGCCGCGACGCGTTCCACATCGTCCAGCTGGACCAGGCGTGCAAACAGCAACAGGTCAACGAGGGCTGGTTTGAGAGCCTCGCCGATGTGCCGGACAGCGCGATTTCCATCACGCCCCGCCGCATCATGGCCTGCCGCCACATCGTGTCACCGGTGCCGGACGCCAGAAAAGCCGAAGCCATCCGCGCCACGATGACGGCCGTCCACGACGACCCGATGGTGCCGGCGAGCCTGCTCAAGAACCACCCGTCCTGGCACCTGTTTGTGGACGCAGGCTCCTTCCGCCTGTGCGCGCCGGGCCTGATCATGCCCGGCACCACCCGCGAACCCGCCATCCGCCACGAGGGGGGCTAAGGCGAGCGCCCGCAGTGCGGGATGCAGCGAGCCGGTGCCCCAATGAGCAAGGGAGCACGCCAGCGGCGCTTGCGCCGCACAGCGTGCGACCATTGCGAATTGAGGAGGCTAAGGCGATCACTGGCATACCGATCTCCTGCTCCGCATTACCCATAGCGCAACGCCCAAAAAGAAATCGCGGCCGGGACACCCCGACCGCGATCCTCATTTCCTATTTACCAAAGCTCAGTCCCCTTACCTCAGCAGCGCCACCCTGCCGCCAGGCAACTCCAAATGCCCTTCCCGGTCGCTGAACAGCGTGCCGCCGTACAATATGGTCTGCTCGCACGCCGCGTCCAGCAGCGCGCGCTCATTGTCCTGAACCGTGCCGGGCAGGATCAGCGTGTCTACGCGTCCCTGCGATGCGGCGTCGCGGATCTCATCCAGTTCATGCACCGCCTTGCCCGCGTTGCGCTTGTTGCTGATCTCGGTGTTCAGCTGCGTCAGGCGCGATTCCAGATACGGCCGCAGCGCGGTTTTGATTTCGGTCATGGCATCCTTCAATGACAGCGACTCCAGCGGCTTGGTGATGGCGTGCTCCAGGTAGAACGTGCCGCGCGCGATCTCCCGGTATTGCCGCAGGCTGCTCTCGGTACCGGCGAGGATCATCGGGTAGCCGGTTTCGCGGTTGAGCTTCTGGAAGGCGTCGGACAGGTACCGGTGGTATTTCTCCGTGTCCTTGTCCGTCTGATCCTGCCGCCCGCCATGGCCGTGGAACGCGCCGACCAGGCCCGCGTAGCTGCCGGTCCGAAGCGTGGCGTTGGCGTCCATATCGTCAAACAGCTCCGGAAAACTGCTTTTCACCTCGGGCAGATCGAACTCACGCAAGCCGTCCTGGCTGACCTCAAAAATGCGGAAACGATCGCGGCTGATGTCGGTCAGGTAGGCGTGGCTGATGGAATCCATCAGCGGGTACAGCGGCAGCAGGTGAAAGTGCTCTCCCGCCAGCCACTGCGCCGGCACGTGGAAATCCAGCAAAAAGGTTTCGGTCTGCCCCCCGGCGGACAGCACGCCCAAGCCCTGCGTGGTATGGTTCCAGAACTCCACATCGTGCTGGAGGCTCTGCAGGCCGGTGATGACATCCTGCCATTCGCGGCGGGGCAGGCGGGCAACCAGGTCCTTTTCCATCTCCTGCAACAGGTTCTTGTATACAATCGGGTCCTGCCGGTTGTCCGGAAAGGCGGTATGGGTGGGCAGATACACGCTGGCCTTCAGGCCTTCCCTGCCGATCAGCGTCTGCATCGCGGCGTCCCGCTTGTTTCTGTCGATCATCGCTTGTTCTCCTGTTCTTTCAATTTGGTCAACCCTTGTGTTATTATTATACCCTGCCCGCCGCCGTGTTAACCGGGGAAGCAAGGGTGCTTTCGCGCATTGACGAACGATCCGAAAATATGTACGCAAATGTTCACCCCTGTATTCGGGCCGACAACGCGCGAATGGCTGTGATTTATCAAATTATTCGGGCAACGAAGCCGCCTTTCGCACATCCAAAAATAATCGTTGACAGCCCCATTGTTCGGTGTTATGATGGCGCAGGTTCCAAAACGTGCTGACAAGCAACGGATGGATCGCAGGAAATGCCCTCAGCACGGCCCGCCACTGAGCGGCTTTTTTTTGAGCCGTAACCGCCCGGAAGCAGGGAGGGGAATGCCCCGAACCGGCGCCGAAGACCAACAAAGGAGAGCAGTACATGGCACAGCAGGAAACAATGATCGGTTACCTACCCGATGAGCGCCCCTCCCTTGGCAAGCTGCTTCTGTACGCCCTGCAACAGGTGATCGTGATGTTCCCGGCGACCGTGACAGTGGCCCTCATCACGGGCTTTCATGTGTCGACCACCATCTTTGCCTCGGGCCTGGCCACCGTGTGCTTCATCCTGATCACGGGACGCAAGATCCCAATGTACTATGGCTCCTCGTTTGCCTATCTGACGGCGATCATCAGCCTGGTCGCCACCCAGGCCACGCCGGAACAGATGGCGGCCATGGAGGCCGCGCGCGCCGCGGGCGCCACGGTCATCCTGCCCACGGAACTGATCTCCAACGCCCAGTTCGGCATCATCCTGTCCGGCCTGATCTCGATTGCGGCGGGTTTGCTGGTGCGCGTGGGCGGCATGCGCCGGGTGGAAAAGATCCTGCCTGCGTCGGTGACCGGCCCGGTTGCGATGATCATCGGTCTGACGCTGGCGGGCAACGCCATGTCGGATGCGGCGCCCGCCGCCGGACAGCCGCAGATCGTGTGGATCATCTCGCTGGTGACGCTGCTGTCCACCATCATCTACTCCAAGAAACTGAAAGGCGTCTTAGGGCAGCTGCCGCTGCTGCTGGGCGCGGCCACCGGGTGTGTCGTGGCGCTGCTGGTGTACCTGCTGGGCGGCGGCAACTTCTTCCAGACCTTCCCGGCGGATTCGCTGGTCGCGTCCACCTGGAAGCTGGGCGACGGCTCCCTGTTCGCGCTGCCCGCCTTCTCATTGCCCCGGGCCAACTGGGCCGCGGTGGCGGCGCTGATGCCCATTGCCATTGCCACCATCCCCGAATCCACCGCCCACATGTACCAGCTGGACATCTACGTCAATGAGCTGGCGCGCCGCAAGGGCAAGGGCAGCTACGGGCTTGCCAACTTGCTGGACCGCAACCTGATCGGCGACGGCCTGTGCGACATGGTCTCCGGCGTGGTGGGCGGCCCTGCGGGTACCAACTACGGCGAAAACATCTCCACAATGGCCATCACCCGCGTGTTTTCCGTGCCGGTCATGTTTGCCGCGGGCATCATCGCCATGGTCATCTCCTGCTTCACCCCGCTGATCAGCCTGATCTACGCGATCCCCAAGTCGGTCATCGGCGGCCTGGAAATCTACCTGTTCGGCGCCATCGCCGCCCAGGGCATCGCGATCCTGATTGATAAGAAGACCAGCTTGTTTGACGCGAAAAACATCGCGGTCATCGCCTGCATCATGACCATCGGCTTGGGCGTCAACTACACCTTCGGCGGCAACATCAACGTGTTTGGCCTGAACGTACCGGCGGTGGCGGGCGCCGCGATCTTCGGCATCGTGCTCAACGCGCTGCTGAGCATCGGCGAGAAGGAAGAGCTGCCGGTCGCCGACCCGGACGAGCTGGCCACCTGACCCAGATAGAACCCTTGCGCCGGCCGGAGCGATCCTGCCGGCGTTTTGTATGCCTGCGGGCTTCCCAAAGGCGCGCCTTGCCGATATAATAAGGGAAAAGAACAAAGAGAAGTGCCGGCGCCTGCGCTGGCGCGGGAGGAGAACGCATGAAACTATCGGTGATGAACCCGGCCCTCTACGGGGTGTCGTTTGAGGAGGCCTGCGCGTACCTGAAAAGCATGGGCGTGCAAGCCATTGAGGTGGGCTGCGGCGGCTACCCCGGCAAGACCCACTGCGACCCGGACGTGCTGCTCAACGATGAAGGCGCGCTGAACGCGTTCAAGGACACCCTTGCGCGCAACGAGCTGGAACTGGCCGCGCTGTCCACGCACGGCAACCCCGTGCACCCCAACCCCGACACCGCCAAAGCCTTCCACAATGATTTTGTCAACGCCGTGCTGCTGGCGGAAAAGCTGGGCATCGACCGCGTGGTGACGTTCTCCGGCTGCCCGGGCGGCAGCAAGGACGACAAAATGCCCAACTGGGTCACCTGCGCGTGGCCGGATGACAACCTGACGATCCTGGATTACCAGTGGCACAACGTGCTGATTCCCTACTGGCAGGAGACCGCGCGCTTTGCCGCCGACCACGGCGTCAACCGCATCGCGTTTGAGATGCACCCCGGCTTCTGCGTGTACAACCCCTATACGCTGCTGCGGCTGCGCGAAGCCGCCGGCAAGAACCTGGGCGCCAACTTTGACCCCTCCCATCTGTACTGGCAGGGTATCGACCCGGTGCAGGCCATCAAGGAGCTGGGCGAAGCGCTGTTCTTCTTCCACGCCAAGGACACCTTCGTCGACCCCTACAACGTGGCGGTCAACGGCGTGCTCGACTACAAACATTACAGCGACCCCAAGCGCAGCTGGGTGTTCCGGACAGTCGGCTACGGCCACGACGCCCTGCAGTGGAAAAGCATGGTCTCCGCCCTGCGCGCCATCGGCTATGACGATGTGATCTCCATCGAGCACGAGGATGCCATGATGTCCGGCATGGAAGGCCTGAACAAAGCCATCCGCTTCATGCAGGACGTGATGATCTTCGAAAAACCGGGGGAGATGTATTGGGCTTGAAATCCGCTGCCGCCTGTGGCGGATGAAGGCAGATGGAAAAGCAATGAGCAAAGGAGTGTGTGAGCGCCGCTAGCGGCGCGAAACAGACGACTATTGCGAATTGAGGGGCCGAAGGCCGCCGCCCGCAGTGCGGAACACAGTCACCCGGCAGGCCAATGAACAAGGGAGTATACAAGCGCCGCTCGCGGCGCGCGGCAGACGACCATTGTGAATTGAGGGATAGGGCCACCAACCACTATCCCACCCCCCAAAACCAAAAAACCCGCGCCCGCCCATCCAGCGGCGCGGGTTTTTTCTACCCAGCTTCAACCCAAACTTACTTCATAAACCCCAGCGCTGGTTCAAACTCCTTCAACACACTTTCCGGCGTCCTACCTTCCCCGGCAGGCGCGCACACCAGCACCGCCTGCCCGTCGGCCCCCGGGAACGCCAGCAACATCCTGCGCGCCAGCCAACTGCTCCGGCCAAAGACGCTTTCGGGAAACGTTGTCCGCATCTGATCCGTTTGTCTTGCAAACACCGCATTCCATGATCCGCCGATGATCACCTGTACCTGCCGGTCCCAGTCCGGCATGCCATCGCCGGTCAGCGACACCGTGCCCACATAATCGCTGGGGTTGCGGATATACCAGCGCACGCGCCCATCCAGGTGCATTTGGCCGCGGCCGACCAGGGTGCCGTCCGGGGTAAAGGCGATGGCGTCCATCGTACGCTTCGCGGGGATGGGAATGAAGCCGGGGAACACCACCATGTAGATCAGCAGCGCCGCGACCACGATCAGCACCGCGTACCCAATCCGTCTTTTCCTGCGCACTTCCTTCATGATCAAAGGAATCGCCCTGTTGTTGGCAACATGATACCATGCGGCGTGCGCCAGCAACAACGAATTTCACGGGGCGCAGTCGGTTTGATTGTAATAATTATCTGGCATGCCCTGCCGTCAGGGCTGTTCCCCAAACCCCCATTGCAGCAGCTGCCTCCAGATCGGGTGATCCTGGCTTAACACCAGCGTGCTGCTCTCCGTCAGGGAGTTTTCCAGCGCTCTGAGCGAACGCCAAAGCGCGTAGAACTCCGGGTCCGCCTTGTAGGCGTCCGACACGATGGCCAGCGCCTGCGCGTCGCCTTCGGCGCGGGATTGCCCGGCGGTCAGGACGGCTTCGGCGCGGATGAGGCTGGATTGCAGGTCGGCGTCCGACACCGCCATCTGGTACTGCTGCTCGCCCTCGCTGCGCAGCTGCTGGGCCACTTTGGCGCGGTCGGCTTTCATGCGGTCATAGGTGGTTTCCACGTTGGCTTGCGGCAAAATCGTGCGGTGCACCTGGATGTCCTTGATCTCAATGCCGCGGATGACCATGTCGTGGTTGATCAGGTCCAGCCCGCGCTTGAGCGCCGCGTTCAGCGCGGTTTTGTTGCTGATGAAATCATCGCCGGTCAGCCGGTTGATGGCCTGCACGATGACCGGGTGGATCAGGTTGTCCAGCTGGTTTTCGGCGTTGAGCGACGTGCCCAGCTTCAGGCTGAACAGCGCCGGGTCAGCGATCGTCCACTGCGCGTACGTCGCCACGTGGTACTGCTTTTTCTCCAGCGTGTTGACCGTTTCGCCCGAGGACGTGTAGCTAAACATCAGCGACGGGTAGATGTCTACCTTGTCGATGAACGGCACTTTCACGTGCACACCGCTGCCTTTTTCGATCTTCACCGAGCCGCTTGTCGTGATTTCGCCCTGGAGCAGGTCGGCATACCGCTCATGAAAGTCGCTTGTTTCGTTGATGATGATCTTGGTGATCACGCCAAAGCGGCTGACCACAGCCTGCTCGGCCTCGTTGACGATAAAGAAGCTCTGGTTGATCAGCACGATGGCGATGACCAGCAGCACGCCC
>JAGVSV010000032.1 GCA_019137115.1 Bacillota bacterium | reverse complement strand
CTGATCAAAGGCGGCGTCAACAGCCTGCTGGTGTATCTGCTGTACAAGCGGCTGTCCTTGCTGCTCAAAAACGTGGAGAATTCCTTTGCCCATAAACACACACAGCGCGGCTGAAACGCGCGCGCTTGGCGCACAGCTGGCAAGATTGCTAAACGGGGGCGACGTGTTGCTGCTCAAGGGGGACATGGGCGCGGGCAAAAGCGAACTTGCGCGCGGCATCGCCCGGGGTCTGGGGATCACCGGCCCCGTGCCCAGCCCGTCGTTTACCATTCTGAACGCCTATGACGAGGGCCGGGTGCCGTTCCATCATTTTGACTGGTACCGTGTGAACGACGCATCGGAGCTGACCGAATCCGGCCTGGATGAGATCATCGGGCAGGGCATCACTGTGATCGAATGGCCCGAGCGGGCGCCCTCCCTGTGGCCGGAAGACAGGCTGGAGATTGCCATCGTGGCGCTGTCGGATCAGGAGCGAAGCGTCGATATGCGAAGCATTGGCAATTTCCGCACGCTGACCCTGGAGGGCGTTGCAACATGAACCTGCTTGCCATGGACACATCGGGGCCATCGCTGAGCGTGGCGATCCTCAAGGATGGCGCGCTGTGCTGTGAAAACACGCTGCATAACGGCCTAACCCATTCCCAGACGCTGATGCTGATGGTGGAACAGGTGCTCACATCCCTGAACATGACCCCGCAGGATGTGTCCATGATCGCCGTGGTGGATGGCCCGGGTTCGTTTACCGGCGTGCGCATCGGCGTGGCGGCGGCCAAAGGGCTGGCGCGCGCGGTAGGGGCCCCCGTCATTGGAGTGAACGCGCTGGAAGCGCTTGCCTGCGGCGTGGGGGATCGGTGTGCCGTTGTTTGTCCCATCCGCGATGCGCGGGCGGGGCAGGTGTACGGCGCCGCCTTCCGCGCGGGGGAGCGCCTGATGGCGGACGCGGTGGTGCCTCTGCCGCAGTTTCTGGAACACGCGGCGGCATTGGGCGATGAACTGCTGTTTGTCGGCGATGGCGTGCCACCCCACCGCCAGGCGATTGCGGACCTCCTGGCCACCAAGGCACGCTTTGCACCGCCCCATCTGATGCACCTGAAAGCCGGGGCGGTGGGCGCGCTGGCGTACCTGCGCCAGGATCAAGCCATTCCGGGCGCGGACCTTGTGCCCCGGTACCTGCGCGCCCCGCAGGCAGAGCGCGAGCGACTGGCAAAAGAGGGCAGGAATGTCTGATCTGCTCATCCGCCGCATGACGCTGGCAGACGTGGATCAGGTGGCCGCCATCGAACGCGCCACGTTCTCCGCGCCGTGGTCAAAAGCGTCCTTTGCCCGCGAGATGACCACCAACAAGGTGGCCCGCTACCTGGTGGCGGTGGTGGACAATACAGTTGTCGGCTTTGCCGGCATGCACGTGATCCTGGACGAAGGGCACATCACCAACATCGCAGTGACATCCGCGTTGCGGGGACAGGGCATTGGGCGCAAGCTGATGGAGGCGCTGATGCAGTATGCGTCCAACCTGGGCGCTGTTTACCTGACGCTGGAGGTACGCACCAGCAATGAGGTGGCCATCGCGCTGTACCAGGCACACGGATTTGTAGCGGTCAACCGACGCAAGCGCTACTATGACAACGGCGAGGATGCGCTGCTGATGGTCAGCCAGCAGCTTCCGGCAGCGCAGGCAGATTTTTCCGAACCGGAAACGATTTTCACGGATCAGTAAGTCAAAAAGTCACACTCCAAACGGCCATTATACAGCCTACGCCGTCGCGCCGCCTTCCGGCCCACCACGCGCTCAAACCCCGGGTGCGCGGTGATCACGCACAGGCGGCTTTTTGGCGTGGCCAGATGCAGCGCGAACAGGTCGCGGTAGACCTGCTCCGCCTGCTTGCGCTCGCCCATCCGCTCGCCATAGGGCGGGTTGGTCAGGATGACCGTGCCTTCCTTGAGCCCTGACAGCGCGCGCACGCCGGCTTGCGAAACGGCAATCCGGTTGCCCAATCCTGCCTGTTGCAGGTGGCGTTTGCAGAGCGTCAGCGCTTCCTGATCCACATCGCTGCCCGCGATATCCTTGATGGCCGCCACATTGAAGCGCGACTGGGCTTGCACTCGCAATTCCAGCGCTTCCTGGGTATCAAGCAACCGCCACCTCTCCATCGCGAACGTTCGCTTCAACCCCGGCGCCCGGCCGGCCATCCGGAACGCCGCCTCTACCAGCAGCGTGCCGGTGCCGCAGCAGGGGTCGTACAGCGGTAAACCGGGCGCCCAGGGGGACAGGTCGACCAGCGCCGCGGCAAGCGTTTCGCGCAGCGGCGCTTCGCCTGTCCATGTTCGGTAGCCGCGGCGGTTGAGCGCCTCGCCGCTTGCGTCCAGGCATATCTTGGCGACATCGTTGTGCAGGATGACGCGCACCTGGTACTGCGCTCCGGTTTCGGGGAACCAGTCGGCGCGGTATGTTTTCTTGAGCCGTTCTACGATGGCCTTTTTGGAGATGGTCTGGCAGTCGCGCGGGCTCATCAGCTGGCTGCGCGCGCACTGCGCGGCGATGGGGAACGCGGCATCACGCTCCAGATGTTCCTCCCATGGGATGCCCTTGACCAGCTCAAACAGCGCGTCAAACGTAGTCACCTGTTGCTCGGCCAACAGCAGGAGCACGCGGTCCGCCGTGCGCAGCCACAGGTTGGCCAGCAGGCCATCCTGCGCCGATCCTGAAAACCGCACGCCGCCGGTTTCCGCCTGTCCTGCCAGCCCCAGCGCCTGCAACTCCCTGCGCACCTGGCCTTCCAGCCCGAAGGCCGCCGTTGCCCACCATGTGTACATACCGTCACCTCGGGCACATTATAGCCCAATGCGCACGCTTGCGACAGGCGGGTATACACGCACCGGGAAGGCGTGGTACAATCCAGTCAACTGGAGGGTTATATGAAGCGAGTCATATTGATCGTGCTGGACAGCGTGGGTGCGGGTGAACTGCCGGACGCCGCGCTGTATGGGGATGAAGGCGCCAACACGCTGGGCAACATTGTGAAGGCGCGCGGGCTGGATGTGCCCAACATGCTGTCACTGGGGCTGGGCCATATCAGCGCCGTCGGCCTTGCCCCTGACCCGCAGGCGCGCGGGGGCTTTGGCCGGATGGCCGAGAAATCGCCGGGCAAGGACACCACCACCGGTCATTGGGAACTGGCAGGCATTCGGTTGGAGCAGGCGTTCCCCACGTTTCCGGACGGTTTTCCGGTGGAGTTTATCGCGCGTTTTGAGCAAATGATCGGCACGCGCACGCTGGGCAACATCGCCGCCAGCGGCACCACCATTATCAACCAGCTGGGGGATGAGCATGTTAAGACCGGCTACCCGATCGTCTACACGTCCGCGGACAGTGTGTTCCAGATCGCGGCGCACGTGGACGTGATCCCGCTGGACCGGCTGTACGAAATCTGCGAAATCGCCCGGGGCATGCTGACCGGGCCGCTGGGCGTCGGACGAGTGATCGCAAGACCCTTTGCGGGGAAACGCAATGGTGCGTATGCGCGCACGCCGGAGCGCCGGGATTTCTCGCTGACACCCATCGGGGAAACCATCCTGGACGTGCTGAAAGCCAAAGGGCTGGATACCATCGGCGTGGGCAAGATCGAGGACATTTTCGCCCATAGGGGCTTGACCGACAGCGATCATGCCGAAGGCAACGCCGAATGCATGGCGTCGATGATCAACTTTCTGAAAACCGATTTTGACGGGTTGCTGTTCGTCAACCTGGTGGATTTTGACATGCACCACGGGCACCGGCGCGATGTGGAGCATTACGCGCAGGCGCTGGAAACCTTTGACCGCCAGCTGCCGGACGTGCTTGCCCTGCTGGGGAAGGACGACTTGCTGCTGATCTCGGCAGACCACGGCTGCGATCCCACCTTCAGGGGCACCGACCACACGCGGGAGTATGTGCCGCTGCTGGCATATGGCCGTTGGATGAATAAGGTCATCGACCTGGGCACCCGCGCCACGTTTGCCGATGTCGCGGCCACCGTCGCCGATTATTTCGGCGCGCCCGAGCGGTTTGACGCCACTACATTTTTAAACCAGATAATGGAGGGGAAAACATGATCACCATCAAGGCGTACAAAAAGGCCGCGTCCGTCGTGCGCCGCGCATGCGGGAAAGCGGACATCGGCATTGTGCTGGGCAGCGGCCTGGGCGGCTTTGGGGACGCGCTGATCGGCGCGCGCCGCATCGCCTACAGCGACATTCCGGGCTTCCCGGTTTCCACCGTGGAAGGCCACGCGGGGGAGTTCGCGACGGGCACCTTACGGGACAAGCGGGTGATCATCATGTCCGGCCGTTTTCACAGCTATGAGGGGTACGGCATGGATTCGGTGACCATGCCCATCCGCGTGATGTCGCTGCTGGGCGTCAAAACGCTGATCCTCACCAATGCCGCCGGCGGCGTCAACACGGATTTCGCCCCCGGCGATCTGATGCTGATCACGGATTACATCAACATGTCCGGGCGCAACCCGTTGCGCGGGAAAAACCTGGACGCGTTCGGGCCGCGCTTCCCGGACATGACGGACGCGTACTCCCGCGAATTGCGCGCCATGGCGCTTGAAAAGGCGACACAGCTGAACATCACCTTGCAGCAGGGCGTGTACTGCTGGATGAATGGCCCCAGCTTTGAAACGCCCGCCGAGATCCGGATGCTCCGCCTGTTGGGCGCGGACGCCGTCGGGATGTCCACGGTGCCGGAAACCATCGTGGCGCGGCACAGCGGCATGCGCGTGCTGGGCGTCAGCAGCATCACCAACATGGCCGCCGGCGTGCTGGATGAGCCCATCAACCATGAAGAGGTGCTGGCGATGGGGGAAAGGACGCGCGAGAAGTTCTCATCGCTGCTGGACGCCATCATTGACGGCATCCAGGAGGAAGCGGCGGAAGCGCTGTAATCAGGCCCTCAACTGGGCGCCAAAAGCTGTTTTCACGGCAGCGACCACCTTTTCCATCACCGCGTTGATGTCCGCTTCGGACAGCGTCCGGTCACGCGCGCGCAGCGTCAGGGAGAACGCGGCGGATTTGAGGTCTGCTCCCAAATGCTCCGAGCGGTACACGTCAAACAGCGTCAGGTCCTCGACCAATGAGCCGCCCGCGCGAAGGATTTCCCGGTACACGGGCATCAGTTCCTGCGTTTCTGGCAGCACCAGCGCAATATCGCGGCTGACCGCCGGGGTGCGCGGCAGGTCTTCCACCGTGCCCAGCCGCACCGCGCAGTCCCGCACCGTATCCAGATAGATTTCGCCCGCAAACGCCCGTTCCGGCAGCGCGAAGCGCTCCCGGACAGATGGGTGCACCTCACCCAGCACGGCCAGCAGCTTGCCACTGTCGGTTAGCCTTGCGCAACGGCCGGGATGGTGCCAGGCTTCGCCGCCTGCCTGTATGTCCGCGTCAATGCCGATGCGGCTCAACAGTGTGCGCACCACATCGCGCAACCAGTAAAAATCGACTTCCTCCCCATATCCCCCCACGCTCAGCGCTTGCCGTTCCAGCACAAGGCCTTCCTGCGTGCGGACGGAGGCATCAAACAGCGTGCCGAACTCATACAAAAGCGCCTGGCTGTTGCCGCGGTTCATGTTGGTGGACAGCACGCGCAGCATATCGGCCATCAGCGTGGTGCGCATTACGGCGGTGTCGTCGCCCAGCGGGTTGCGGATTTCCAGCGGCGCAAGGCGCGGGTCGGAATCCTCGAATCCCAGCATCGCCAGCTGTTTGCGGCTGGTGAACGAATAGGTCGTGATTTCATTCAGCCCCAGCCCGTTGAGGATTGTGCCCAGCTTCCGATTCAGGCGGCGCTCCGCGCTTTCAAAGCCCGGGGTAGTTTCCCCGCGCAGCAGGGTGGACGGGATGCGGTCATACCCGCCCAGGCGCAGCACTTCCTCGCACAGGTCAGCCTGCATCTCCACATCCTGGCGGAAGGCGGGCGGCGTGGCGGTCAACAGGTCACCGTCCACCGAGGCTTCAAAGTGCAGGCGCTTTAGCAACGATACCATTTCCTGCCCGTCCATGTCCACGCCCGCCAGGCTGCTGATGCCTTTTACGGAGGCGACAATCGCTTGGGGGGTCACGGGGTTCGGGTACACGTCGATGCACCCCTCCAGGATATCCCCGGCATCCAGCGCCTGCACCAGGTGGCAGGCGCGGTCAAGGGCGGCCATCACCGTGGCCGGAGCCACGCCGCGCTCAAAGCGCGCGCCGGATTCGGTGCGGATGCCGTGCCGCCGCGCGGTCAGGCGGATCGAGGTGCGGTCAAAGGCCGCGCATTCAAACAGAATTGCATGCGTTTTGTCGGTGATCTCGCTTTCCATGCCGCCCATAATGCCCGCAAAGCCGGTCGGGCCCTGCTCATCACAGATCACCAGCTCGCCGCCGGCCATTGCATGGGTTTTGCCGTCCAGCGTGGTCAGCGCCTCGCCCGCGCTGGCCTTGCGCACGATGATGTGCCGGCCATTGACCTGATTCAGGTCAAACGCGTGCATCGGGTGGCCGGTTTCCAGCATCACGTAGTTGGGCCGGCCATTGACCTGATTCAGGTCAAACGCGTGCATCGGGTGGCCGGTTTCCAGCATCACGTAGTTGGTGATGTCAACGATGTTGTTGATCGCGCGCATCCCGGCCGCGTGCAGGTAACTGCGCAGCCACTGCGGCGAGGGGCCGATGCGCACATTGCTGACCACCCGGGCGGCGTAACGCGGGCATAATTCCGGCTCCAGCACCGTCACGTTGGCAAGCGTTTCGATGTGCGGAGCGTGCTCCTCATAATCCAGCGCGGAAATGCGGAAGGGTTCGTCAAGCACCGCCGCCGTTTCCCGCGCGATGCCCCATACGCTCAGGCAGTCCGGCCGGTTGGCGAGGATGTCAAAGTCCGCCACCGTGTCGTTCAGGCCGAATACGTCCC
>JAGVSV010000265.1 GCA_019137115.1 Bacillota bacterium | reverse complement strand
GTTTCGGTCACCGTGCCGCCGACCAGCGTTTTGAAGGCGCTGTTGACCAGGTTGTAGCTGCCGTTGGCGTTGCGGATGCCCACCATGTAGCCTTTGTTGAACGGGGAGTCGGGGTGCTTTTCGCAAAAGAAGCTGGGCATCACGAAATCATCGGGGTACTGCCGCTCCATCGTAAAGCCGAACATCGGCGCGTAGGGCTCGCCGGGGTAGGCTTGTTCCATGATGTAGCCGAACACGTCGTTCTGGGACAGGCGGTAGTTCGCCACGCCGTCAAACTGCTCGACGCCGACCTGGAACGGGTGCGCGACGCGGCAGCTTTCGCGCATGATGCCCGCGTCGGCCAGGTACTGCCCTTCGGGCAGCGTCACCAGCAAAATGTGGTGCCGCCGCATGGGCATGATGCCCTCAGGCTCGCCCATGATGAACCGTCCGGTCAGATGCTCGAGCGAAAAGCCCATGCCAGTCAGCAGCGCGCCCAGCGCGGCGTTCAATTCAAAGCAATATCCCCCGCGGTGGCGCTTAACGATTTTGTCATACAGCGCGTCCTCGGTAAGGCTGATCGGCACGCCGGCCAGCACGTCCAGGTTTTCGTACGGCACGGTCAGGTAGTGCGCCGTGATGACGCGCGTCAGCGTGTCTGCCGTCAGCGGCAGCGGGCCGGTGAGGCCGATGCGGTGCAGATATTGCGTGACCTGTTGCTGGGTGTACATGGGCAAGCCCTTCCTTTTGCGTTTCATGGTTGCCAACACGCCAAACGGCGCGGGTGGCGTTGATTCCATCATAGCGTGCCGGGGTTTTCTGTCAATGCCAGGATTGCAGCAGTACCGCCGTTATTCTCCATGAGTACTCCATGTGCTCCGTGTTCTGCACACACCGGAAAGGCACGCGTCCGGCATTTCCTAGACAGAGTAGGGCATCACACGCCTTGTGTTCCATGTTCTGCACACACAAGCAAGGCCCGCGCCCGGCATCCCCAGACACAGTCGAGGATGGCCCGCCTTTACAGCCGCTCCTGCGTTCCCGTCAGCACCAGCCGCCCGGCAACGGTGACTTCCTCGTCAAAGTGCAGCGCGCCGTTCTGCACCGTAAACGCCACCGTCTGTCCATCCGCTGTCGCCGCGCGCGGCACAAAACCTTTCACTTTCAGCACGGACAGCCGCAGCGCGCCGCGCTCCACCACCAGTTCAAACGTGTCCTCCCCCAGCGTTACCCGGCCCCACGCGGCGCCGGTGAACCATATGCCGCGAAACGCGCCGTGATCCGGCAGCAGCGGGGCGAAGCGCATCGCGCCCAACGCCATGTCGCAGGTGAAACCGGCGTAGGTTGCCGTCAGCGCAAACGCCGCCATGCTGCGGGCGTAGTTGCTGCCGCACTCAATTTCGTTGAACGGGTTGCGGTTGTCGCCCTGATAGCGCGCGCGGACGGCGGCGATCATCGTTTCGCCTTCGTCGCGCAGGCCTTCCTGCAGCATCAGCCCGGCTGCGGCATACTCAAAGCCCGTCATGGTTTCCTGGGCATAGGGGATGGGCGAGGCGGGCATCACAGCGCCCTCCGGGTAGGTGCAGATCAGCGTGCCGGCCTCATCCTGAAGGCTGAACACCCGGCAGGGGTTGAACACGTTCCGCAGGCTGGGCTTGTAGTTGTTCGTGTAGATGCTTAGAAGCGCAGTACGCAGTTTGTCCCTGTCATACGCGCGGTTCAGCCCCAGCAGGTTCATGTGCCACTGCGCCAGCGCCTGATCCAGCAGGCAGCCCTCGCCGATCTGGTAGCGCAGCTCGCCGTATTCATCGCTCCAGTAGGTTTGCGCGGCGCCGGGGTATTGGTCCAGGACGCCTTTATCCTCCAGATCGATCTTCTGGATATAGTAGCTGCCGTTGAACAGCGTTCCGTTGAGGTACGTCCGGCCATGCGCATACAGGCGCGCGTATTCCCCGGCGTCCTCGCCCAGCACTTCCGCTATCCTTCGCACAGCGTCCAGCGCGCCCAGATAAAAGCCCTGCAGCCACGCATTGGGGCCGAACAGCTCCATGTCCAGCGTGTGGTGCTGCCTTCCGGACAGGATGCCGGTGCGCTCCGGGTCCCAGCGCACATCGCTGTCCGTCCACGCAAAGCGCACGGCGTCCCGCGCCGCCGGCCACATGCGTTGTAACCACGCCTTGTCGCCGGTGAGCAGGTAGTGGTGATACACCTTCATCACAAAGCCGAACTGACCGTCGGCGCAGGGCATGCCCCACCCCGGCGCGCGGCCGGGCGGCAGCTTCAGCCGGAAGGCCATGCGCCCGTCCGGAAACTGGCTGTGTTGCGCTTCCAGTGCCCGCACGCTGCGCTCCAGATCCGGGAACAACAGCGGCATCGCGTAGGCGTAGTTCCACACGTGCTGGCAGCTGCCCTCACAGCTGCCGCCGTGCTGGATCGCCCCTTCCCACCCGTAAAAGGAGCCGTCCGTCAGCCGCAGGCACACCGGGGTGACCAGCACGGACAGGTTGGCGCCCGCGGCGTCCAGCGCAGCATCGGGCATGCTGGACGCATACAGCGCGTCCCGGAACGCGTACGTCTGCGCCTGGAGCGTGGGCCAGCGATGAAGCGCGTCCAACGCCACCGCCTCGGCGCCATCGTACTGCGTGGCGTACCAGTTTTTCCACTGGACGCTTTCCGGGGTTTCATCGCCGTGGGGCGGGTCCCAGTAGTTGGTGTACACCGGAAAATACCACGCCAGCGCGAAGCGGATCACGGCGGTCTCCCCCGGATGCACGTGCACGCGCGCCTGCAGCGTGCCCTTTTCCGATCCGGCGGGCCCATATGCCCGGTCGGGCATCCAGCCCGCGCGGCAGAAGTCGCGCCAGTAGATCGTGGCTTCCTCAAACCAGCCGCCGCGGTACCAGGCGCGCTGCACATGGGTGTCCGCGCAGTCGCTGCTGATCGCGCCATCCATCAGGGGCCCCAGGGTAAACGCTGCGGTATAGTCGATGGCATCCGGCGTGTTGTTGATGAATTTGACCTCATAAAACGCGCACGGCAGGCTGGAATCCTCGGTCTGAAGCGGTGCGAACGACGAAAACGCGTGCAGAGACAACGCGCCGGGGAAACGGGCATCCTCAAAATCCACCCGCGCGGTGGGGAAGGACGCGTGGAACGTGCAATCCTCAAAATGCGGGAAACCTGCCATTGTGCCGCGCGCCGCGCCATAGCCAAAGCCCCGGTGCTCCAACCGGCTGCCCTCATATTCGCCTGACAGGCGGCCGGTAAAATCGCCCTGCAACACCCGCGCATCCAGCAGTACGCCAGCCTTTTCCGCTTTGACGGCGATGTGCGTCATGTCATTGCGAACGCCCTTGTCCGGGTGGTTGCGGATCTCCCAGTCCACCAGCGCGCCGTTGCCGGCCAGGCCGATGCAGCCCGCGCCGATGCCGCCCACCGGGAAGGAGACTTCCTTCAGCTGCGGCCCTGCATATGTATATGTGCGTATGTCCGCTTTGTCCGGCATGGCAACCTCCCTGGGCACACAGCCCCTGCCCTGAAACCGCAGCATGGGTTTGTCCGCCGCGTCCGGGCATTGTTCATTCGTTCATGATGGCATCGCTCCATCCAAACAGCGTGCGTCTGCCCCACTACTCTTGCAGACAGCCGCATCCCGGCGATGCCCTTTCCCTTGCATGGTCTCAAACGACCGATGACATCATCATAGCGCGCGGCCGTTTCCTGTCAACGTCCGTTTTATGGAACTTCAACGGCGGTATAAACGACAAAGGAAGGGAAGGCCAGAATCGCCTGCAAACGCACGCGCTCCGCCTACCGGCGGATGAAAGGGAAACCGATGAAAAAGGCGCTTTTGATCATGATCTGCCTGCTGGTGCTGGGGATGGGATTACCTGCCCGGGCCGATGTGGGCCGCGACATCTTGATAATCCACCGCACCACCAACAACTGGACGTGGGAAGATCTGGTCACCACGATACAAGCCGACGGAACCCGGCTGGTGTTTGACCTGGCCCAGGTACCCCATGAAATCCGCAACGATCCGGACGAACTGCTGTACTTCCTCCGGCTGCATGCCCTGTCGGACACCACCACGCTGTATGACGCCGCAGCGCCCCTGGCTTTGCCCTCGCTTACGCAGGAGCAGGCGGCCCAGGCGCGCGCGCTGCTGGGACGCGTAGTCGTAGTACCGTTTGCCGAAACCCAGCACATGCTGGACGCCGGCGATTTCCTGACCTATGCGGTGGTGCGTGTGGAGGGCGAAGCCACCCTGGCGCTTTTGTCCCGCGCGGGCAATTTCCAGGGCGTTACCACCGATCCCGCATCGCTCGAATTGCTGGCCCTTGCAGGCCCCTGGCTGATGGGCGAATAGCGTGCCTGATATATGCCGATGACGAAACCCGCGCAACCGCGCGGGCTTTGATCTATCTAGTGGAATATGAGACTGCGCGTAACGTCCAAATGCGGTCGACTGGTATGCGCAACCCGCGCATAGATGCGGACAAACCAATCAGTATCTATCGGCTAGTTGGTGCTTTTGCTCACATCCTCCCTAAATGATCTCTAGTAAGCCGCGTGAGTGTTGGCTTTGTCGTTGCTTTAGTATATTCGTAGCTAGGGTTGACAAAGAGCAAGCGGAATGTTTTAATTGAAACAAAGAAAAGTGAGGGAATGACATGTGGCGAGGATTTATTGCTACTGTTCTTGCGATGCTGGTGTTGTTTTCCACAGCCTATTCCGAGCCAGCCACGACTGAGGTTCCCCTATCCACGCTGAGCGTGGAGGAGTTGCTGGATCGAATTCAGCAGATTGAAGCGGAGTTATTGCGCAGGGGGCATGTCTACTTCCTGGACGTAGAACGCACCGACAGCGGACCGCATGTGGCGCGCATTCAGGAGAGGTTGCGCGAGTTGGGCTTCTACCAAGGACCGATCTCAGCGAAGTTCGATGCCGAGACACAGAAGGCGTTTAAGCGGTTCGAAAAGGCAAACGCCCTCAAGAACGATGGGCTAGCCTCGCGGGAGGACCAAACCACCCTGTTCGGGGAGAGTGCCATCGCTGTGCCGACTGCTTCTCCCGCGCCCACTGTCAAGCCGGCGGAAACGGAATCACCTCTGTATGCGGATTACGGTGCGCTCGACTATCAGGATGCACACCGGTATCCAGAAAGGTACTACGGGGACAAGGTGAAGCTGAAGGGTCGCGTCCTGCAGGCAATAGGCAGTCGGAATAAGGGATTCGAGTTGCGCCTGGCAACCTCCGGCAGCGACAATGTTGTATATGTGTTCGCCAAGGATCCTGGCTTCAACATACTGGAGGACGACCGTTTGACCGTCTACGCTACGATGCGGCAGCCTGTCACCTATACGGCGGTTTTTGGGAACGAAATTACACTGCCCGCGGCAATCGCGGACAAGATCATCTTGGAATAAAAATACAGCATGGGAGGAAAGAGTATGAAACGGTATGTGGCAATCCTGGCCGCGTTGTTGCTGGTGTTCGGACTAACGAATGCTCTAGCGGCAGGGAAACTGCGGGTGACACAGGAGAACTTTCACGTGATTGACAGCTACGGGATATATGGTTATGCGTACGCAAGGATAGACAATGTAGGCGACAAACCGATCAAGGTCAATGCAGGCATCTTGGAGATATTCGATACCGAAGGTGATGCCCTGACCAGTACCGACTACATGAGCAAATACGCCGAATATCTGCAACCCGGCGAATACACTTATGTGTCGATGAGAACAGAGGTTAAAGATGTAGAAGCATCACAGATAGACGACTATCTGCTGACCATTACAGGGAAAAGCGAGAATAAGTATATCTCCCAGCGCTTTCCATGTACGACCTCCTATGAGCCAGGCGTTGAAGCCGGTTACTGGACGCACAACTATATGTATGCCACCTTTACCAACGATACGGACAAGCCCATTTATGGCATTGAAATTCTTCTGGTGCTCCTAGATGCCGAGGGAAACATCCTGTACATGGACGATGCCAGTATGTACAGTGACAAAGCGCTGATGCCAGGTGGTGCCATCACCGTTCGCAAAGATGTCAGCTCCAGCTATATGGATTATTTCAAGAAAAGCGACTTGGTGCCGGCTAGTGTGGATGCGATCGCCTTCGTAGAAGTAGATCTAGAGTAATAACAGGTGGGCGCCCCAGCTGGAAGCGAAGCGCCCACCAAGATAGACTGAAGGGCTCACTGGCTGACTGAGTGAAGCAGATTTGGCCTGTGACTGCTCTCGCCCCCTCTACGCCTTGACCGTGTCCTCGACCCCGCCGCCGAACGCGTCCTGTTTGACGTTGGGGCTGGAGCGCTTGCCGATGTTGGGGAAGCGCCGTTCCAGCGCGGCGCGGGAAATCTCGATCACTTCCTCGGCCTGGTCGCGGTTGGTGCAGCCCACGGTGACCATGTCACACGCGCGCAGCGTGTTCCACACAAAGTTCAGCCCAACATACGGCGTCAGGCGGCCGGCGGCCATCGGCTTGATGGTCATAACCGGCTTTTTGGCATTATGGATGATCGAGGCGATGGTTTCCACCTCGATCTGCATCAGGAAACCGGCGGAGTTATACAGCTGGATATAGGTTTCCACGTCATAGCCCTGCTCGTCGCTGTACAAAATCAGCTCCGGCATGTGGGCGGACAGGCCGGGGATCAGCCCTTCCTGCCGGATCATGTCCAGGTAGTCCGGCAGCCGGGTGATCTGGTGCAAGTTCTTGTTGACCATCTGCTCGGCGCTGCTGTGGTGGATCAGGCAGAACGTGGCGCCGTTCTCGCGGCTGCGGCGGATGACCGCGCGCGCCTCGCGCCGGCCGGCATCATTGTCATCCACGTTGATGATGGGCGTATCCACGACGATGATCTTTTTGCCGGATTTCTGCTGGGCATATTGGATCGCGCCGGCCATCACGTTGTCGGGGTTCATCGGGCCCATGATCGTGTCAATGCCGTTGTCCAGATACGCCGACAGCATCGGGTACGCGCTGGCGGCATCCGGGAACCGGTCGCGGATGGCTTTGTCATCCGCCGGGCTGCGGTGGCTCCACCCCAGCATCCAGTTGGTGCCGATGATCATCCGGGACAGGGACACCCCCGCGACCTGTGTGCGCGGGAAGGGAGCAATGCGTTCCATGCGACCTCCTTATAGGGGATGTGGGGGGACAGTTGCTGTACCCATTGTACACGGTAATGCGCCGGATGAAAAGCCCGGTGACATGTTCGTTTGTTTTGTGACGGTAGATTTCGTTGGTATCATGTTCAGGTGCAGGCGAAAATGAATCAGAAAGGAAATTCCTAATAGGGTGAGGGGGACGAGGATGGCGGTAAACCAGGACGAAACCCGGCAGGAGCGCGTGCAGCGCATGATGGATCAGCATGGCGACGGCTTGCTGAAGCTGTGTTTCATGAGCCTTCGGGATGTCCACCTGGCCGAGGATGCCGTGCAGGAAACCTTCCTGCTGGCTTACCGCAAGCTGCACACCTTTCGCGGCGACAGCAGCGAGTACACCTGGCTTTCCGCCATCGCCATCAACGTATGCCGCAGCCTGCGCCGCAAAAACTGGTTCAGGATGGAGGACCTGGGCGTCTCCATGGACAAGCTGCCGGAAGCCAGCGAGCCCTTTACCCCACAGGATGACACCGTGGTGCGAACGGTGAAGGGCTTGCCTGAGAAATACCGGGATGTGATCACGCTGCACTACTTCCAGAACATTAAGTACCGGGAGATCGCCGAGGCGCTGTCCAGCCGGGCGCGGGTGGCGATGTCCGTGGGCCCCTTGCCGGTGCTGCTGGAGCCATACGGCGACCTGGAGGAGGACGAAGCCTATGACATGTTCCTGGAGATCATGCAGGCGGGCGCCAAAGCCGGGGCCGACCTGTTCCTGGTGCAGACGTTCATGGATTTGGCGATGATGCAGGTAACACTCAGAGCCGCAGGCACGCTCAACAAGCCCGTGATGGCGGCGTTCAGCTTTGAGGCGCGCGGGCGCACGATGATGGGCAATTCGGTGGCCGACATTGTGGAAGGCCTGAAGGATTTCCCGCTGGAGGCGCTGGGGATGAACTGCTCGCTGGGGCCGGAGCAGGCGCTGCCCATCCTTGAGGATTTTCGGAAACATACCGACCGCCCGCTGCTGTTCAAGCCCAACGCCGGGCTGCCGGTGGGCGGCAAGGAAAACCCGGCGGTGGACGCGCTGGCCTTTGCCACCGAAACCGCCAAAGCGGCGACTGTGGGAGCCACCTACATCGGCGGCTGCTGCGGCAGCAACCCCGCATACATCTGCTTGCTGGCGCAAACGCTGGAGGGCATGGGCGCATAGCGCGCGGATTTCGCGCGTTGGTAACAGGCCGTGGGCAGGAGTGATCGCTGCTGCGGCTTTTTGCATGTCAAGGCGGCATCCGTTCGTGCAGGTGTGGCGCTTCATCGCGGGTCGAGAGCTGTCATCGCCATACCATTTTTCTGCGAAACAGCAGCATCCCAATGTTAAACAATTGCCCCCATGTTCTAATCCAACGTTCATGCGCCTCCCCTATTGCTTTCATCCCGCGGCTTTACACTCACATCGTCGGATGAAACCGGAACACGAAAGAGGAGGCACAACATGGAACATTTTGAGCTGGTAGAGAAACTGCGCGAGAAGACGGGTCTGTCCTATGAGGAAGCCAAGCAGGCGCTGGAGGAGAGCAACTGGGATCTGCTGGAGGCGATGGTGCGCCTGGAGTCCGCTGGCAAAATGAACGCCCAGAAACAGGCACAGCCCGAAGCGCCGCGCACAGAGGCGCATCAACCCGAAGCGCAGCCCCAGGCAGACGCCCATGCAAAGGCACAGGCCGCGCGGGCTGAGCGCATCGACAAGGCGGACAGCGTGCTGCACACCGTGGGCGCGTTCCTGAGCCGCATCGCCGACCTGGGCATGCGCAACACCCTGGAAATGCGCCGGGACAGCAAGGTGGTCATGTCCCTGCCGCTGCTGGTGATCGTGCTGCTGCTGATCGTGGCATTCTGGCTGGTGGTGCCCGCGGGCCTTGTGGCGCTGGCCTTCGGATTCCGCTTCGGGTTCAAAGGCAAGGACGTAGAGCGTATCGCCCACAAGGCAGAAGCCGGACAGCCCCAGGGCTGATCAGGCAAAGAGCCAAAACCCGCCCGCATCCATGGGATGTTGAGCGGGTTTTGATGAAGGCGGCTGTCGATGATGGGCAGCCGCTTTTGCTATGGGCGTTCCAGCGTAATATCCATGCTCACCGGCCTCTGCCCGGTCAACGCAACGCTGCGCGCGTCCGGCTGGCTGCCGCCTGCGTACAGCGTGAATTTGCCATAAAAGGGTACCTTTTCGCCGGCGCCATTGACCACATGGGCCCAGTCCTTGTCCAGCGTGATGCGGATGTCGCGGGTTTCGCCGCTTTGGAATGTATCGCGCGAAAAGCCGCACAGGCGGGGGTTGGGCGGCGCGTCGGCGGAATGGGCGCGCACGTAGACTTGCGTAACATGTTCCGCGGGGGTTGCACCATCATAGTGGGCGCGCACCCGCAGGGTGTCGTCGTCCTCCCGCGTCAGGCTGCCGTACGTCACCCTGCCATAGCCCAGCCCGAACCCGAACGGGTACAGCGGCTCGCCCTCAAAGTAGCGGTAGGTGCGGCCGGTCATCGCGTAGTC
>JAGVSV010000069.1 GCA_019137115.1 Bacillota bacterium | reverse complement strand
GTTCGTCAAGCACCGCCGCCGTTTCCCGCGCGATGCCCCATACGCTCAGGCAGTCCGGCCGGTTGGCGAGGATGTCAAAGTCCGCCACCGTGTCGTTCAGGCCGAATACGTCCCGCACATCGGTGCCGGGCGCGTAGGGCTCGTTGAACACCAGCAGCCCTTCTGCGCCAATGGAGGGGTACAATTCCTGCGGGATGTTCAGCTCGGTGGCGGAGCACAGCATCCCGTTGCTTTCCACGCCGCGCAACTTGCCTTTTTTGATCGTGTGCCCGCCGGGCAGTTTTGCGCCCACCAGCGCCACCGGGGCCAGCATGCCTTCCTTCACGTTGGGCGCGCCGCACACAATCTGCAGCGGGTCAACGCTGCCCACGTCCACCATGCACACGTGCAGGTGGTCACTGTTTTCGTGCGGCACGCAGGAAACCACCCGCCCCACCACAACGTTCCCGATCTCCTGCCCGAGATACTCAAATCCTTCCAGCGCCGTGCCGGACATCACCATTTTGTCCAGATAGTCGCTGTCATCAAACGGGATGTCCACATATTCGCGCAGCCAGTTCATGGATACTTTCATGTCGGTCGCTCCTTCAGTTCAGCGGAATTGGCGGGCAAAACGTTCATCGCCCTCAAACAGCAGACGCATGTCCGGGATGCCGTAGCGCAACATCGTAATGCGCTCCAGGCCAATCCCAAAGGCAAAGCCGGTGTATTCATCGCTGGGGATGCCGCACATATCCAGCACCTTCGGGTTGACCATGCCGCAGCCCAGCACCTCGATCCAGCCGGTGCCCTTGCACACGCGGCACCCTTCGCCATGGCAGTTGAAGCACGTCAGGTCCACCTCGGCGCTGGGCTCGGTAAATGGGAAGAACGACGGGCGGAAGCGCAGCCGTGTGTCGTCCCCGTACAGGCGTTTGCCAAATGCCGCCAGCGTGCCGCGCAGGTCGCCCATCGTGACATCCCGGTCAATCACCAGGCCTTCGATCTGATGGAACACCGGGCTGTGCGTGGCGTCCACTTCATCCGCGCGGAACACCCGCCCCGGGCAGATGATGCGGATGGGCGGCTTGCGCGACAGCATCGTGCGCGCCTGCACCGGCGATGTGTGGGTGCGCAGCACAATGTTGTCATCGATATAAAACGTGTCCTGCGCGTCGCGCGCCGGATGGTTTTTGGGGATATTGAGCAGCTCGAAATTGTAGTGGTCCAGCTCCACCTGGGGGCCTTCCACCACCTCAAAGCCCATGCCGATAAAGCAGTCCAGCACCTCGTTAAGTACCATGGTGGTCGGGTGCGGCACGCCCACGCGCATCAGCTGCCTGGGCTCGGTCACATCCAACTTTTCATCGACCAGCCGCTGTGCAAGCTCCTTTTCCGCCAGCGCGGATTCGGCACCCTCTAGCAGTTGCGTGATGGTTTCACGCGCCTGGTTGATCATCTGTCCGGCGGCAGGCCGTTCCTCGGCGGGCAGTTGACCCATCGAGCGCAGAAGCCCTGTCAGCGCGCCCTTCTTGCCCAGCAGACGCACCCGCTCCTGCTCAAGCGCCGCTGTGGATGCCACCGCATCCACAGCCCGCCGCGCGTCGTCAATGATTTCCTGAATCTGTTCTGATAACCCCATGGCTGCCTCCATCCAAATGAAAACGCCCCGCAATTGCGGGACGCCGATTCGCGTGGTACCACCCAGCTTCCGCAGGGAACCCCTGCGCTCATGGCCCGTAACGTGGGCGGACGGCGGCGCTTACTGTGTGTTCGGCGCCGCGGCTCGGAGGCGAATGCCCCTGCGCTTCACAGGCGGTTCTCAGCCAAGGCCGCCCTCTCTTCGTGCCGCGCGTGCAGGGGGTTGTTCCCCGTCATTGCCTGCGCGATCATAGCACGCAGAAGGAATGGGTGTCAATTGCCGGGCAGCGGCTTGGGCGCGTAGTTCTGGCTGGTTTTGTTGCACAGCATCATGATGAATGCGCTGGACAGCGAGACCAGGGTGTTGATGGTCAGCAGCGTCTGAATGCCATAGTCTTCCAGCACCTGCCCGGCAAACACGCTGCCGATGATGCCGCCCGCCGCGCCGCACAGGGCGACCAGCCCCTGCGCGCGCACCCGCTCGCCCGGCCGCACCAGCCCGTTGACAAAGTAAACGGAACTGATGCAGTACAGCCCGAAGCTGAAGATATTGAAACTCATGGAGATATAGACAACCGACATTGACCGGGAGATCAGCAGCAGGAACGTTTTAAACGCGTACGCGAAATAGGCGAACACCAGCGTGTTGCCCGGCTTGAAGCGCTTGAGGATCCACGGCGACAGGAACATGATGGGCATTTCCACGCCTGCCTGGATGAACATGCTCAAGCCCAGCTCCGCCGCGCCGCCGCCCCGGGACTCTACCACCCGCACCAGGAAGAGAAACGCTGTGGTCTGCCCGCTGTACAGAACAACGCCTGCCAGCAAAAACAGCAGCAGCGGCGTGTTGCCGGACAGCATCTGGCGGTAGGATATGCGCGCCGCGTCCCGGTCCTGCTGGAAGGCGGGCGTGCTGCGGTCGGTGAGCGTGGACACATCGGGCATGATCAACACCAAAATGATGGACACCACCGTGGCACACAGGAACACCGGCACCAGAATGTCCGGCGAATAGATTTCGATCAACCTGCCCAGCACATAGGCGCACACCGCGTAGACCACGCTGGCGGTGCCGCGCGGCCAGCCGATGCGCACGGGGATGCCCGCGTTGACATACTGCATAACCAGCGCGTTGAACAGGCCAATGATCGTGCCCTTGAACGCCCCGCCCATGGCGAACATGATCATCAGCAGGGCAATCGGTATGCCGCCGGATAAAAGCACCGCGCCGGACGCCATCGCCAGCAGGTACAGCACCGCGATGATCTTGCGCAGGGCGATGTGCGGTCGCTGGTCGGAAAAGTTGGAGATGATCAGCTGAAAGACAATCGTCAGCACCGACAGCAGGGAGGACGTATAGCCCACCTGCACGTCGCCTAAGCCCCGGGAGCCCAGCAGCACCGCCGTAAACCCGGTCAGGGCGCACAGCCCGATCCAGAAGGAGGACTGTGCGCCTGCGTAGTTTACTTCAATGCGATGCTCGATTTTCATGTGCCCATCCTGTGTTTTGTGTTAGCATGTTCCCAAGCCATGATATCCTGGTGCCCGCGTTTGTCAATCCCGCCAGGGTCAGCCTGTGCGCATTGCCCTCGCCACTTCCCGCAAAGCATGCTACAATGGCTTACGGATAACAAAACATTTCGTGCACGGAGGAACCCATGAAAAACTTCGCTCAGCGCTTCATCAACGTGAAAACCCGCATCGCCGGCAACCGGGAAAAATCATCTTTTGAGTGGAGCTTCGGCATGCCCCGGGAGGAGACCTTCCGATTGACGATGCCCCCGGCGTACATCCGACGGATCATCGCTGAAATCGATTATGCCATCAAGTTGAATGACGAGGCCAAGGGCAAATACGACTCGCAGGTCACCGAGGCGCTCACGCTGATGGAGCTGGCGCTGGACCAGGAGGGCACCGTCACCCAAAGCGCCGCGGCGGAAGCCGAGGTTGCCCTGCTGCCGATGGAGAAAGCGGCTAAGGAGTATGAGGTGCTGTGCATCGCGCACGCGCACATCGACATGAACTGGATGTGGGGCTACCAGGAAACGGTGGCGGCCACGCTGGCCTCCTTCCGCACAATGCTCAACCTCATGGAGGAGTACAAGGACTTTACCTATGCCCAGTCCCAGGCGTCGGTTTACCGGATCGTGGAGGAATATGATCCGGCCATGATGGAGGAGATCAAGCGGCGCATCGCCGAAGGCCGCTGGGAGGTCACCGCAAGCCAGTGGGTGGAAACCGACAAGAACATGCCGGACACTGAATCGCTGCTGCGACATATCAAGAGCACGCACGATTACATGGAAAACACCTGGGGCGTTCCGCGAGCGTCGATGAACATCGACTTTTCGCCCGACACATTCGGACACAGCCGCCACATCCCGGAGATTGATCAGTTTGGCGACGTTGCCTACATGTACCATTGCCGCGGGCTGACCACCAAGGACGTGCTGTACCTGTGGAAAGCGCCTTCCGGGGCTGAAGTGATGGTTTACCGCGAGCCGTACTGGTACAACGGCGGCATCAACCCCGACCTGGGCACCGGCGTAATCGGCATCAGCAAGCACTCAGGCGGACTCAAGACCGGCATGTTCATGTACGGCGTGGGCAACCATGGCGGCGGACCCACCCGCCGCGACGTGGAGCGCGTGCTGGAGATGCAGCAGTGGCCGATCTTCCCCAAGGTGTCGTTCGGCACGTTTAAGGAATATTTCCGCCGCGCCGAAAGCGTGCGCGCCAAGCTGAACGTGCGCGAGGAGGAGCTCAACGCGATCTTTACCGGTTGCTACACCACCCAGTCGCGCATCAAGCGCGGCAACCGCCGCAGTGAAGCGGCGCTGCTGGATGCAGAGACGCTAGGCGCCATGGCCGGGCAGTCCATCCCCACGCCGTTGTATGACAAGGCGTGGCGCAATGTGCTGTTTACGCACTTCCATGACATCCTGACCGGCTCCTGCGTGCAGGAGACGCGCGAGCATGCGATGGGCGCCTACGCGGAGGCAATGGCCGTCGCCAACACCGCGTCCACGCACGCGATGGAAGCGTTTGGCAAAACGATTGACACGTCAGGCTTTGTGCTGGACACCACGCCGGGCAGCCAGTCGGAAGGCGCGGGCGCGGGCTACGGCATCGAAGCCTATGCCGGGGTGCCCAACCCGGAGCGCGGACGCGGCCGCACGCGGGTGTACACCATATACAACCCCGTAGCCGCCTCGCGAGATACGGTGACCGAGATCACCGTGTGGGACTGGCCCTTTGACATGGGCCGTCTGGATGTGATCGGCCCGGATGGAAAGAGCCTGCCGTTTGCGTTTGTCAACGAGCGGCCTGACGAATACTGGAACCACACCAAATTCCGCATTCTGGTTCGGGTGAAGGTGCCCGCGCTGGGGTACGCGGTGGTCGCGGTTGTCGAAAAGCCTGCCGACAGCTACCCGACCTACCGGCTGGATGATGTGCGCACGGGCACCATCCACACCGATTTGGTGCTGGAGAATGAGCACCTACGCGCGGTGTTCTCCCGCCTGGACGGCGCGCTGCTGTCGCTGGTGGACAAGAAAACCAACGCGGATAAAGTTGTTCCCGGCAAGCGCGGAGGACTTCAGTTGGTGGATTCGGAAGCCGCGTCCAGTAACGCCTGGAACATCGGGCGGTGGCTGCATGTCACGCCGCTGACCGGCACCACGCGCATCAAGCCCTACCAGAACGCGCTGCGCACCGGCTTTGTACTGGAGCAGAAGGTGCTGGATTCCACCGCCACCACGGATGTGTACCTGGACGTGGGCGCAAAAGCCATTACGCTGCGCCTGACGGTGGACTGGAACGAGGCCGGACGCGGTAACAACCCCGTGCCGGTGCTGGTGTACTCCGTGCCCGTGGCCGCCGGTACGGACGAATTCCTGTGCGATGTGCCGGCAGGAGCGGTCATCCGCAAAAAGGTGCCGCAGGATTTGCCCGCGCTGACCTTCGCCGCGGTGCAGAACGGCGGTCGCGCGGTGTACCTGTCCAGCGACAGCAAGTATGGGTACCGCTGCTATGAGGACGAGCTGTCGCTGACGCTGATCAACTCCGCCACCCACCCCGACCCGTACCCGGAGCGCGGCATCCACCATGTCACCATCTGGCTGGGCGTGGACGACGCATCGCCCACCGTGCTCAAAACCCAGGCGCAGCTGCTCAACCACCCCACGCCGGTGTTCTCCACCGGCATCCACCAGGGCGAAAAGCCGCTGACCGGTTCTGTGTACGGCTTTGAGGCGAACAGCACCGTGCTGTCCGCGCTGTGGCGCGACCAGGACGGCGCGGTGGTTTTGCGCGCACATGAGCTGGAAGGGAAGGCTGACGAAATCACGCTGTCCGTCAAGGGGCTCAAGGGCGCGGCCATGACCGATCTGCACGGCAATGTCCTCACGAAACTGACGCTCACCCGCGGCAAGGTGAAAGTGCCCGTCAACTCCTATAGCATCGTGCAGGTGCGCTGCACGCTGTAACGAATGGTTCAGCAGGGCCACGTCACCATCCTGGCGGGCAGGACGCGCCGGTTGTGGCAACCGCTGCTGCAACAGCTGCGTATCGCGGACCAGCTGGGCGGGCGTTGTCTGCTGATTGTACCGGAACACTATACCCTGCAGGCCGAGCGCGCCCTGATTTCGGATCTGGGCGCGAACGGCCTGTTGTCGATTGAAGTATTGTCTCCATCTCGTTTGGTTCAGCGCGTGCGCGACCGGGCGGGGGCAGGCCCCCGCTTGCCGATTGACGATCTGGGGCGCAGCATGACGGTGATGCGTGCGCTGGAGAAGTCGCGCACTGATCTGTGGTTTTATTACAGTGCGGCGTCGTTCCCGGGCTTTTCGCCCAAGCTGGCGCGGGTCATCTCGGCGATGAAGGAAGCGGGCATTGGGCCGGATACGCTCCAGGACGGCATTGCCGAATGGCCGGAAGGCGCGCTACAAAGCAAGCTGCATGACACCGCACAGGTGTACTCGGCGTACCAGGAGCTTCTGGCCGGGCAGTTTGCCGACCCGGACGATCAGATGCAGCATGTCCGCAAACGCCTGGCCGACAGCCAGTTTTTCCAGGGACATCACGTATTTGTGTATGGGTTTGACATGTTCACCACCAGATTGTGCGATCTGAT
>JAGVSV010000034.1 GCA_019137115.1 Bacillota bacterium | reverse complement strand
GTGCCCTCCGGCACGGTGAGCACCTGCCCGTCCTCGTCATAGGCAAAGCCGTCGCGGCCAGTAACGCGGGAAAGGTGCTCGACGAGTTCCTGCGAGCAGTCCTCACAGTGCAACCGGGATAAGGTCAGCTGTTTCATGGTTCCTCCACGTGCTCGCGCACCTGATCAATCAACGTATAGATGTGGTGGTCACAGGGCGCGTACAGGCTGTTTCTGCCGTCCCTCCGGCTTGTGATCAGCCGCTCGCGCCGAAGCACCGCCAGCTGGTGGCTGACGGCAGATTGCTCCATCCCAAGCCGCGCGCACAGGTTCTTCACGCTGATTTCGCCCTCGCCCAGCACCACCAGGATCTGCAGCCGCGTGGGATCGGCCATGGTTTTGAGCATCCGGGATGCCTTGCGCAACATCGTGCTGTCCATGCCCTGCCCGCCTTTCAAATGATCGAACATTCATATGAATGTGCGTTCATTATACCGGCATCGCATGGCCGACGCAAGGGGCAAACCACAAAAAAGCAGCCAGACTTTGCCGGGGTTTTACGTGCCGCACAAATAAAGAGCCATTGCTTCCTGTACCATTCCCACTGGTAGATGTCCCGCGGACCAAACGAAACGGAATGCGGACGGGACACAAAAAAGGAGTAGAACCCTTGAAGTGTACGCTGATTGCCCTGTTGGTCGTGATGCTGGCCCTGACCGGCGTTGCCACCGCCCAGACCGAAACGATCACTGTTCAGTTCTGGCATACCCGCGGCTCCGGCGCCAACTATGATGTGGTCTTAGCCAGCGTGGATGCGTTCAACGCAACCGTGGGCAAGGGAAAGAACATCGTGGTCGAGGAGACCTACATCGGCAACTACAACGAAATCCTGACCAAGACCCAGTTGGCGATCCAGGCCGGCGAGCAGGTGCACATCGTGGTCATCGGCAACACCATCGTCGGCAGCCTGATTGACGATGGCTTGCTGGCCGACCGGATGCGCTACGCCGAAAAGACCGGTTTTGCATTTGACAACCTGATGACCCCCTTCCAGCACATTTATGGGAACACCGACGGCACGCTGTCCGGCGGCCAGCGCCAGCGCGTGGCGCTTGCGCGCGCGATGGTCAAGCAGCCCAAGGTGTTCCTGATGGACGAGCCGTTGTCCAACCTGGACGCCAAGCTGCGCGTCACGATGCGCGTGGAACTGATCGAGCTGCACCGGCGGCTCAACACCACGTTTGTATACGTCACCCACGACCAGGTCGAGGCCATGTCCATGGCGGACATCATCATGCTGATGGATCAGGGCAAGGTGGTGCAGGAAGGCACACCCGAACAGGTCTGCCGCGACCCCAAGGATTGGTCCACCGACGCCCTGATGGTGCTGCCGGGGTATGAGCTGACCCTGTCCGCCGGGCACTACAATGTGTTTGGCATCAGGGAGTTCCAGCGCAAGTTTGACATGAACAAGGCCGAACTGGCCGAGTACTTTGTTTACCTCAAAGGCCTGGGCGCCTTGATCCAGCTGGATCACCCCAACGCCGATCCCTACGGCTCGCGCTATGGCTACGAGCTGGACGTGGACATGCTGGAAGTCATCAACGGCAATGTCAACGCCGACGCCCTGACCACGCTGGAGGACTATCAGCAGCTGCTGACTGAGGGCCGCAGGCTGATTGCCATCGCCAACACCGACGCGCACCGCGACCATGCCGGAAAGCAGCTGCACAACCTGGTGCTGGCAACCGAGCGCACGCAGGCGGCAGTGCTGATCGCGCTGCGTAAGGGGCACACCAGCATCCGCGTCTCCATGGACGCGCCGATCATCAGCCTTGGATCCGGCGACGCCATCATGGGCGACACTATCCAATACGCCGACGGCCAGCAGGTGATGCTGACGGTCACTGGCCTCAAGCCTGCCAGCGAAATCCGCGTCTACACCCAAGCCGGCGCTGCCGTCCACCTGCCCGAGGGCGACAGCTTTACGCTGTCCATGGACACAAAGGGCGCTTCCTTCGTCCGCGCCGAGGTCTGGCGCGGCGGCATGCCGCAGGCCATCTCCAACCCGATCTATATCATGCAGTAATCCCGTCACCGCGCCATTCTATGGACATAACCCCCGCAACCGCCTATAATTAAAGGCATCTACCGGGTTATAGGGGGGGAGCGTTTGCCCACGGTGAAGGCGTTGATTGTCGCGGATCAGGAAAGCGATTATATATGGGATCACTTTGACCGCACGGTGTTCTCCGGCATCGATGTGATCATCTCCTGCGGGGATCTGCACGCGAGCTATCTGTCGTTTTTGACCACCATGATCGCGGCGCCCCTTTTGTATGTGCCGGGCAACCATGACGCCAAATACATCACGCGCCCGCCGGAGGGCTGCGATGACCTGACCGAAAGCATGCACGTGATCAAAGGCGTGCGCTTTGTGGGCTTCGGGGGCTGCAACAGCCAGAGCCCCAAGCCCTTTCATTATTCTGAAGCCGATGTCGTGCGCCAGGTGGCGGGCCGCATGTCCGAGATCGCGCGCCACGGCGGGTTTGACGTGCTGGTGACCCACACGCCGGCGGCCGGGCTGGGCGACGGCGAGGACGCGTTCCACAAAGGGTTCATGGCGTACCGGATGCTGCTGGACCAGTTTCGGCCATCGTTTCATTTTCATGGGCACATGCACGCCAGCTATGGGCCGACCAAACAGCGCATAAAGTACGACAACACCGTCATCGTCAACGGGTACGGCTACCAGATTGTTGACATCACCGTGCCCGAGCGCCAGCGCGGCAGGATTTCCTACATCAAGATGCGCTATGAGTGGAGGGTTCGCAATGGCAGAAAATAACGCTATGCTCAACGCGCGATTGGAGTATGGGCGCGCCTACCGTTTGGGCCAGAAGGAATACAACACACTGACCTCCCACCAGCAGCGCGGCAACCTGCTGGTGCTGGACGAGCTGACCGGCCAGGGCCGGATCATGGCCTATGTCAAACAGCAGGAGCGGGAGATCCCGCTGCGCCGCGTGGTGGGCACGTACACGTCGTCGCGGGCGTATTCCTTCAGTGCCGGCTTCCTGCCGCTGCACCCGGAAGGGAGCGAGTTTTCCGCCAAATGGATTCTGCTGTGCGCCAGCCACATGCAGGAAGGCCTGCGCGACGCGATCCAGGTGTACGAATACCTGTGGAACTACTATGTCGTGGAAGGCAACAAGCGGGTGAGCGTGCTGAAATACTTTGGCGCGCCGTCCATAAGGGCCGAGATCACGCGCCTGGTGCCGCAGCTGGACAAGGACGAGCCGCTGTCCAAGGTGTACTACGCCTTCCTCAAGTATGACCGCGTGGGGCTGTTCAAGAACATCCAGATGTCCAGGGCGGAAAAATATGTGGAGCTGCTGGAGCTGGAGAAAAAGCTGCTGACCAAGTTTGACGAGGGCAACGAGCCGCGCAACCTCAACACCATGATGATCCGGTTTGAGGAAGTATACGCCGCCACCGACGGGCGGCTGCCGGTGGGCGACGCGTTGCTGGAGTACCTGAAGCTCTTTGGCCTGATAACCGATACGTCCGCCAGCGTGCTGGAGGAGCGCATCAAGTCGCTGGTGCCGCAGCTGCGCCTGACCGAAAGCCCGTCCAGCGAGCCCCAGCTGGTGCTGGAAACCGGCGATGAGGCGCCGCCGCCCTCCCTGCTGGAGCGTTTGTTCAGCCCCCGGCGCGCGCCGCTGGTCATGTTCGCCTATGAGGCCGGCCGCACCGACACCAACTGGATTGGCGCGCACGAAAAGGGCCGTTTGGCCATGCAGGAAGTCATCGGCGACCGCGTCACCAGCGGGTTTGTGGATGAACTGACGGTGGACACCGCCTACGAGAAACTGACCGAACAGGCATCCGGCGCCAACCTGCTGCTGGTGACGTCCACCAAATTAAGCGCGGCAGCCCTGCGTTTCTCGCTGGAGCATCCGGAGTGCCTGGTGCTGACCTATTCGCGCGTGCGGCAGGATTACCGGCTCAACACCTACTACGGGCGGTACTATGAGCCCGTGTTCCTGTGCGGCGTGGCGGCGGCGCTGGCCACCCAAACCGGCAAGGTGGCCTATGTGACGCCCTATATTGAGCACAACCGCCACACGTCGGACATCAACGCCTTTGCCCTGGGCGCGCGCAGCGTGCGCCCCACGGTGGAGGTGCAGCTGGTGTGGAAGGACGTCGACCGAAACAAGCCTGAAACCTGCGAAAACGGCATCCGCCAGGCCGTCCAGAACGGCGCCGATGTAGGGCTGGTGCCCAACTATCCGGGGCTGAACCTGCCCGACCTGCCCGACGGGGCGTTCTCGCTGCTGCTGCGCCTGTACAAGGACGGCGCGCCCAGCCGGTACCTCGCCTCCCCGGCGTGGGACTGGGGCCGGTTTTATACCGAAATTGTGCGCAGCTTCATCAACGGCAGCCTGGACATGCTGCGCCAGATCGACCGGGAGGACCCCACCGTGACCGGCTTGTGGTGGGGGATGGGATCGGGCGTGCTGCGCTTCACCACCACCGACTTCCTGCCCGCCACGGCGCACAACCTGCTGCAGTATCTGCGCAGCAGCATTGAATTGGGGCGCTTCAACCCGTTCCGCGGGCCGGTGTACGACCAGGCGGGCGACCTGCGCATACCGCCGCACACCGACCCCAAGCCCTATGAAGCCCTGAACATGGGCTGGATTGCGGACTTTATCCGGATCATCTGATGCTTTGCGGCGGCAGCCGCTTGGGAATATGTTGGAGAGGAGCTGTTTTGCATGGTTAATGTGGCAATGATCGGCGTGGGGGACATCAGCGGGATCTACCTGAAGAACCTGACCGAGGTGTTCAAGGAGGTGCGCCTTGTCGGCGTGTGCGACCTGATCCCGGAGCGCGCGGAACGGGGCGTGGCCTTCTGCAGGGAGCAGAAGGAAAAGGGCTTTGACTGCAACATTCCGCGCGTCTACCCCACCATGTTTGACGCGTTCAAGGACCCGGATGTGGACGTGATTCTCAACTTGACACGGCCGTATGAGCACTATGAGGTATCCAAGCACGCCCTGATGCACGGCAAGCATGTGTACTCCGAAAAGCCGCTGGCCGCCGACATGCAGGAAGGCGACGAGTTGGTCAAGCTGGCCGAAAAGCACAACCTGTACATGGGCGGCGCGCCGGACACCTTCATGGGCGCCGGCATCCAGACCTGCCGCAAGCTGATTGATGACGGCATGATCGGCGACGTGGTGGGCTCTGCGTGTTTCATGATCAGCCATGGGCACGAAACCTGGCACCATGACCCGGCGTTCTACTACAAGCGCGGCGGCGGCCCGATGATGGACATGGGCCCGTACTACATCACGGCGCTGTTGCAGCTGATGGGTGAGGTCAAGGGCGTGACCGGCGTCACCAAAAAATCCTTTGACGAGCGCCTGATCACCTCCAAGCCCCATTACGGCGAAACGATCTCAGTGGATGTGGACACCCATGTCACCGGCACGCTGCATTTTGCGTCCGGCGCCATCGGCACCATCATCACCACCTTTGACGTGTTCTACGGCCCGCGCGCCGGGGCGCGTTTTGAGGTGTACGGCACCAAGGGCACGCTGCTGGTGCCCGACCCCAACGGCTTTGGCGGCCCGGTTCGCCTGCTGCGTCCGGAGGATCAGGAGCGGCCCAAGCCCGGCGACCCCGCCCTGCTCAACATGGAAACCAACCCCTTCTTTGGCTACCGGGACATGCCGCTGCTGTTTGACTACCGCGACAACAGCCGCGCGCTGGGCCTGGCGGACATGTGCAAAGCCGTTGAGGTCGGCCGCGAGGCGCGCTGCAACTACCGCCAGCAGCACCATGTGCTGGAGATCATGACCGGCATTGGCGAAAGCAGCAAAAAGGGCGAGTACCTCAAACTCAATACACGCTACACACGCACCGCGCCCATGCAGAACAACCCCATGCGCGGCGTGCTGGATGACTGAAGGAGACTGCTGTATGAAAATTGCCTATACCTGTTGGACCTGGATGCGTCTGGGCCCCAACCCCACCCAGGAGCTGGCCCACGAGCTGTTTGAACAGTCCGTCAAGGAAGTGGCCCATCTGGGCTATGACTGCGTGGAAAACTTCGCTTTTATCGCGGATTATTTCCCCGACCCCAAGGTGGCCAAGGACATCTGCGACAAATACAACCTGCCGCTGGTCAACGTGTACGGCCACTTTACCGGGGATGCCGCGGTGGACGTGCCCAAAGCCAAGGCGCAGCTGGACTTTTTGCACGCCGTGGGCGGAGAGTGGTTCAACTGCCAGCACGGCGGCTACAAGGAGGCGCCGTACGACCGGCCGCTGGACAAGGAGGCGGTGCGCAACATTGCCAACATCAGCCAGGAAGTCGGGCGCTACGCCAAATCGCTGGGCATCACGCTGTGCTTCCACCCGCATGCCGGCACGCTGGTGTTTACCCGCGACCAGATCGACTTTTTCGCCGAAAACACCGACCCGCAATACGTGTCTTTCTGCATTGACACCGCGCACACCACGATCGCGGACATTGCGTTCATCCACTTAAAGGACGTCGACCCCGCGTTCAAAGACGCCGCCGACGCCCGCGCCAAGATGGGCTTTTTCCACGCCCTGGGCTTGGGCACCGTGGACTTCCGCGGGTTTGTAAACGTGCTCAAGGAAGGCGGTTATGACGGCGTGCTGTGTGTGGAGCTGGACCGCCCCGAGATCTGCAACTTCCGCTCCGCCCAGGTGTCGCGGGAGTACATCAAAAACGCGCTGGGGATGTAGAGAGCAGCGAACGAGTGATTGCGTGGAGCGCCTGGGTGTTGGCCCGGGCGCTCCCTCTTTACGCTCCCAGCCGCACCACATCATCCGCCTGCACCCTCTTGCCGTCCTCGGCATAGGCAAAGGATACATGCTCCGCTGCGAGCGCATGCGCGAGGAAAGCGTCCGGCACCATACCGCCCGACGGCTCCCCGGGCAGCTGCAGGTATTCAAACAGATGGCGGAACTCGCCGGCCTGCCGGAAGTACCGGATATTGGTGGTCAGCATGTTGGTCAGCCCTGTATGCATGCGGGGCGCCAGCGTGACAAACGCCAGCAGGCTGCCCGCGGTGAACTGTCCGTTGAGGATCAGCATCGCGCCCAGCACGAACCCGACGCCCAAAAACACTGAGGACAGCACCTGCGCCGCGATGGGGCCCAGCAGCGTTTCGGCCGCCGCGGTGCGGCCAAACAGCTGCTTGTACTTCGCCAGCAGTTCCTCCTTGATGCCCATAAGTTTGACATACCGAACGCCCCGGAACGCTTCCTGCACCAGCGCGCGGATCCTGGCCAGCGTGCCAAACAGCGCCTCGGCGTTGCGGGACACCATCTTGCCCACCAGCCGCGGGGGCACCAGCACCAGCGGGATAAACAGCACCTGCGACAGCCCCACACAGGCGTTGAGCCGGAAGATCAGCAGCAGCGACAGCACCGCCACCAGCGAGGACGCCAGCATCTCCGGGATGTCCTTTGTCTACAGCAGGATATAGCCCATGGTGTCGCGCGTAGCTTGCGCCGCCAGTTCGCCGCTGTTGTTCTGGTCATGGAATGCCATGGGCTGCGACAGGATGCTGTCGATGATGCGCTGGCTCAATTCGTGCGCGTATTCGCGCCCCTTCACAGCGGCGTAATACTGGTAGAACGTCTGTGCCGCAGCGGCCAGCAGGGGGATGAGCACAAACAGCACCGTGTTCCAGACGATGCCCTGCACGTCGCTGGACGGAATCAATGCGTCCAGTACCCGCCGCATGACCAGCGCGGGCAGCAGCAGAATGCCCTGGGACAGCAGGATGATCACGAACGACGCCGCGCTTAACGGCCAGTACTGCCGCGCGTTGGCCCACAGCGCGCCGGTGGCCGGGTCTTTGGTTTTCACGGGGCAATACCTTCCCTCAACCGATTTGTGTAGTTGCTGCTGACAGCACACAAAAAAGTCGGATGGCGCGCAACGAAGCCCATGGATTGCGATCACAAACGAAAACGCGCCGTCCATCTGTCCAGCGCGCTTCATCATCTCACAGCATGCCTGCGTTACAGCCGATTCAGCAGTTCCCGCGCCGCGTCGGCAGGGAACTCCGCGCCCTGTTCCTCGTCTAGCAGCTTCTCCAGAAACGCGCGCGCCTCACTGGATTGCGGCAGCATGTAGCCCGCCTCCCGCGCCAGGTCCTCGGCGGTGACGATCACCGACATCTCCAGCGCCTGCCCTAGCTGCCGGGCGATGGGGGAGTTGCCCTGCGCCTGCATCGCGCGGGCGGCTTGCCGCTGCTTGCCTTTGCTGCGGCTTAAGCGGTTCATGGCGCTGATCACCGCATCGGTCTTAGGCTGCTGCGGCGGATAGTTGTGCGGCACCTTGCAGATGGCGCCCGACGGGCACGCGTCCACACACGCGCGGCAGGCGTCCAGGCATTTGTCCCAGTCAATCTGGCCGTTCTCGGTGTTGGTGGCGCCGGTGGGGCATACATACAGGCACAGGCAATCCTTCGTGCACAGGCGGATATTCCGGACAGCGCGCATTATTATGCCCCCCTCTTCACTTCGTTGAACTTGAACGCCGGCACCTTGCACACCGGGCAGATGTCAGGCGGGGTCTGGCCCAGGAAAATGAACCCGCACGCGTCGCACACAAAGACTTTGGTGTCCTCAAAGCTGCTGTCGCCCTTGTCGGCCCAGCGGCCCAACACGCTGTCCTGGATGCGGGATACCTTCTCGCCCCAGGTCAGCGCGCGCAGCGCGCCACGGTCGCTGCTTTTGCGCGCCGCTTCAAACGCGGCGGCATACCCGCCGGACAGGTCATCCTTCAGCGCGGCGCGGAAGCTGTCCACATCGCCCTCATGCCCAATGCGCGTGACATAGTAATCCGCCAGTTGGGTAAACAGCGCCGCTTCGTCCGCGCGGAACTGCTTCTGGTAGCCGCGCGCCAGGTTGCTCAGGATGGCGGCTTTCTCCGCATCGCTGATCGCAGCAGGCTGCGCATCTATGGCGGCGCTGACCGGCGTTTCCTCCGGCAGCCCGGGCTCCGCCAGCGCGTGGAAAAGCGTCTTGTCCGCGCCGCACACCGGGCACACCCAGTCCCCCGGCAGGTCCTCAAACGGCGTGCCGAGCGCAATACCGTGGCTGGGGTCGCCCACGGCAGGGTCATAGTCATAGCCGCAGATCGTGCATCGGTACCGCTTCAATGATGCGTCCTCCTTGCATGGAATGTCGGTTGAACTAATATGTGCGAAACGCGCCGCCGGAGCCCCAGGTGTCCGAGTCCACATGGTTGTAGTATACGTTCTCGGGCTTGACGCCGATGATTTTGTCCAGCGCCTCGAACACCGCCGCGGCGTAAGCCTTCTTGGCCTCCAGCGGCGTGGGGCCGAAGCAGCGCACCTCCACAAACGCCAGGTCGCGGGCTTCCCCACCATGGTACAGGTGCTGGCCTTCGGCGATGTCCACCATCAGACGCGACTCGGTCTTGCCGGGGATCAGGGGCATTTTCGCGCCCAGCGCGGCTTTCAGGCTTTCGATATCCTGGGGGGTCAATGACTTGGATGTGCGTACGGAAACATACGGCATGGGGCAGCCTCCCTCCATCTATTTTGCGGACGATCCGCAAACGTTGCCGCCATCATACTGCCGCCGGGCGCCAAACGCAAGTTTCGGCAGTAAATTCACAAGGAAAGTGTAAACAAAAGCGCCCGCCGGGTGAAACGGCAGCCGCAGGGACCTTAGTCTTGTCAGGCCCAGTGCGCGTCCAGCGCCTTGCTGTCCTGTTCGGCCAGCATGCCCTGCATGACCTCGTCCTGGGACAGGCCGTTGATCGTCTTGCCCGTGCGCGTGCGCAGCGACACCGTGCCGTTCTCAGCTTCCTGGTCGCCGATCACCAGCATGTAGGGGATTTTCATCATTTGCGCTTCGCGCACCTTGAATCCAATCTTCTCGTTGCGCAAATCCGCTTCCACGCGCAGGCCGGCGGCTTCCAGTTTCCTGACAAGCGCCAGCGCGGCGTCGTCCGCGCGCTCGGTGATGGTCAGCACCTTGGCCTGCACTGGCGCCAGCCACAAGGGGAAGGCGCCGGCAAAGTGCTCGGTCAAAATGCCCATGAAACGCTCCATGGAGCCATATACCACCCGGTGCAGCATCACCGGCCGGTGGCGCTGCCCGTCGGGGCCGACATACTCCATGTCAAAGCGCTCCGGCAGGTTCATGTCCAGCTGGATCGTGCCGCACTGCCAGGTGCGGCCCAGGCTGTCACGCAGGTGGAAGTCGATCTTGGGGCCGTAGAACGCGCCGTCGCCCTCGTTCAGCTGGTACGGCACGCCCAGCTCGTCCAGCGCCTCGCGCAGGCTGTTGGTGGACAGCTCCCACATTTCGTCCGAACCGATCGAGTTTTCCGGCCGCGTGGACAGCTCCACCTTGTACGGGAAGCCAAACGTTTTGTACACCTGGTCGGTCAGCTGGTAGATGCCGATGATCTCCTGCTTGATCTGCTCCGGCGTCAAATACAGGTGCGCGTCGTCCTGCGTGAAGCAGCGCACGCGCATCAGGCCGTGCAGCGCGCCGGATTTTTCGTGCCGGTGCACGATGCCCAGCTCGCCCATGCGCACGGGCAGGTCGCGGTAGCTCCAGATGCGGCGCTTGTACGCCAGGATGCCGCCCGGGCAGTTCATGGGCTTGATGGCAAAGTCCATGTCGTCAATGCGCGTGGTGTACATGTTTTCGCGGTAGTGATCCCAGTGGCCGCTTTGCTCCCACAGCGAGCGGGACAGGATGATGGGCGTCTTGATCTCCACATAGCCGTGCTTCTTGTGGATGTCGCGCCAGAAATCCTCCAGCAGGTTGCGGATCACCATGCCCTTGGGGAAGAAGAACGGGAAGCCCGGCCCCTCGTCCATCACGTCAAACAGGTCCAGCTCGCGCCCCAGCTTGCGGTGGTCGCGCTTCTTGGCTTCCTCAATCAGCCGCAGGTACTCGTCCAAATCCTCCTTGTTGACAAACGCGGTGCCGTAGATGCGCTGCAGCATCTTGTTCTTTTCGCTCCCGCGCCAGTAGGCGCCGGCGATGCTGGTCAGCTTGAACGCCTTGACCCGCCCGGTGCTGGGCACATGCGGCCCGGCGCACAGGTCCACAAACCCGTCGCCCTGCCGGTAAAACGAGATCTCCTCATCCTCCGGCAGGTCGCGGATCAGCTCCACCTTGTAGGGCTCGCCACGCTCCTCCATGAGCTGTATGGCCTCATCCCGTGGCAGGGTAAAGCGCACCTCGCGGTCGTTCTTTTTGATGATGCGCTTCATTTCCTTCTCGATGGCGTCCAGCGCTTCCGGGGTAAACGGTTCGGCCACGTCAAAGTCATAGTAGAAGCCCGTGTCAATCGCCGGCCCGATCGCCAGCTTGGCGTCCGGGTACAGCTTTTTGACCGCCGCGGCCAGCACGTGCGAGGCCGTGTGCCGCAGCACATGACGGGCATCCTCATCCTCAAACGTCAGGAACGACAGCTCCCCGTCCTCGTGGATGGGTGCGGCCAGCTCGATCACGTTGCCGTTCAGCCTGGCGGCCAGCGCCGTTTTTTTCTGGTCGCCCTCCAGACCGGACAGGATGTCCAGCGCGTTCTGGCCGTCCGGGTAGTTGCCCTTTTTGCCGTTGATGATAAGTTCCATAGAACCTCCTCGTATTTGCGTCCATTAAAAAAGCGCCCGTCCTAAAGGGACGAATGCGCAACATCCGTGGTTCCACCCTGCTTGCCCAAAAGGGCCGCTTGTGTGGCGCTGTATCGCTCGCCCTGCGCTGCCGTCCGGGGGTGGTATCGCCTTCGCCCTTGCCCAGATGCCCTTTCAGCCGCGGGGCATCCTCTCTGGGGGGCGGTGCCAAGGGACGTGTTCCCCTTCCACCGACAGTACACGCAGTATACAGCCGCCCGCCCGCACGCGTCAAGCGGGCGGCCGCATGATCTTACACCGGGATGTGTGTCTCCAGATCCTTCCGGTCGTATGGGCCCTTTTTGAGTAGCCGTTCCATCGCGTCCACCGCGTTCATGCCAAAGTCCTTGTGGCTGTGCCCGACGGTTTCGGGTACGGCCTGTTTGGTCACATACACCACCTCATACACGCGCTTCAAGTCCAGCTCTTCATCGCCCACAAAGATGCGCTGCAGGCGCTGGCCGTACGGGTTCTCCAGCTTGAAGTAGATGCGCAGGCCCGACGTGCGCTTGATGTACCCGCCCATCTGCTTGAACGGCTGGGTGGAGAACGTGCTTTCCAGGTTGTCCTCCAGCAGCTGCCAGATTTCCTGCCCCGTCACCATCGCCGTGCGCAGCGGGGGATCCATCGGCACGATCGCGTACAGGTCGCGCCGTTTCAGGTTGCCCTTTTTGATCGCACCGCCGTACCGCCAGCCGTTGGAAAACGCGATCGGCAGGCCCGTCGCTTCGCGCATCGCGTCCAGCAGCAGGAAATCCATCGTGCCGTAGAAGGAGCTCGCGCGGTGCAGGTCGATTTTGGTGCGGCCCACGGGTTCCTCCAGGTGGTCACGGAAGGAAGCCAGCGTTTCGTCCTTTTTGAGCATCGCCATGGTTTGGCGGTCCTGCGGCACGCTTTTGTCCAGCACGATGTACTTGTGGTAGATGTCTTTGATCCTTTTATTGTCCACCGTCAGCTTCAGGTAGCCCACCGAGGACGCCAGCGCGCCGGACTGGATGATGTAGGCATTGGCGATTTTCTGCGGCGTGCGCACCCGGTTGTGCGTATGGCCGGACAGGCACAGGTCGATACCCGCCACCTCCTCCAGCAGCGCGATGTCCTGCGGATACCCCAGATGCGACAGCAGCACCACCAGGTCGACACCCTTGTTACGCAGCTTGCGCACCTCGGCGCGCGCCTCGCTGATGCCGTCGGTGAAGTCCGCGCCTTCTGAAAAGATCGGCGGCATGTTCTTCTGGATGATGTTGGAGGCAACGCCGATCACGCCAATGCTGAGCCCGGCTTTTTTTATCACCGCCGACGGCGGGAACATGTGCTTTTTGGTGCCCCGCACATATACGTTGGCCGCCAGGATCGGGTACCCCATCTGCTTTTGCAGCGTGAGCAGGTGGGCCGGGGTATAAGCCGCGTCCCAGTGGAAGGTCATCGCGTCCACCCCGAGCGCCTTCAGATACGGGATCATCACCTCGCCCCGGGTCTGCACCGCTTCATGGGTGCCGTGCAGGGTGTCGCCGTTGTCCATCACCAGCAGGTCATCCCCGTGCGTTTCGCGCAGGCGTTTGGCTACCGTCATCACCCGGGC
>JAGVSV010000111.1 GCA_019137115.1 Bacillota bacterium | reverse complement strand
GGGATCGGGTCTTCCTTCAGCGCCCGGTTGGCAAAACGGGACTGGATGATGGGCATGGGGTCGTGTCGGCTGGTGCGGTGCATAAATTCCTCCTGATTATTATGAGGCTCCCGACAGTATACCACACCGCCAGCCAGTTCAGCCGTTGCTGTCGCCCGTGCATCCGGTATGCTACAATAGCCCCGAGGTGATTGCCCCATGCGCGAAACCTGTCTGATTGTAGACGGACACAGCCTGATGCACCGCGCGTATTTCGCGTTGCCGCCGATGGATCATGACGGCGTGCCCACCAATGCGGTGCACGGCTTTCTTGCGATGCTGCTCAAAGCATTTGACGATTACCACCCGCAGTACTGCGTGGTGGCTTTTGACGAGCACGGCCCCACCTTCCGGCATGAACAGTACGCCGCCTACAAGGAAGGCCGCGCGCCCATGGCGGATGACCTGCGGCCGCAGTTCCCGGTGCTCATGGAGATCCTTTCATCCATGGGCGTGGGCGTGCTGTCCAAGCCCGGCTACGAAGCGGACGATTTGCTGGGCACGATATCCCGCCGCGCCAGTGAAAACGGCATTGACAGCCTGTTGCTGACCGGCGACCGCGATGCGCTGCAGCTGGTCGGCGACGATGTGTCGCTGCTACGCCCGAACAGGTCAAGGAAAACTATGGCATTACACCGGAGCAGGTGCCGGACTGGAAAGGGCTGATGGGCGACGCCAGCGACAACATCCCCGGCGTGCCCGGCGTGGGCGACAAGACGGCTGTCAAACTTCTGAACGAATACGGCACGCTGGAAAGCGTGCTGGACAACGCCGATCACATCAAAGGCAAACTGGGCGAACGCCTGCGCGACAACAAGGAGCAGGCTGTTCATTCCCGCGCGTTGGCAGTCATCGACCAGAACGTGCCGGTTGACTATTCGCTGGCAGACTGGCGCTTAACCCGGCTGACGGATGGGCTTCCTACCCTCAAAAAATATGGACTCAACACCGCCAGCGAGCGGGTGCGCCACATCGCCCGTGCCCACGGGCCAGTCGAAACCCAGGAACAGCCCGCGCAGGAAAGCTGGCAGGCTTGGGAGACGCCGGAGAATGCGCAGGACGTGACGGAGTTCGCGAAGGGCGCGGTTGACCTGGCCATCCATGTATCGGGCGCAGACCTGTCGCTGGCGCGGGATGACGGCCGACGCATGCAGATCACCACCACGCCCCAGCAGCTGGACATGTTAAGCACGGCCGGCCCGCTGACCATGGAGGAAGCGCTCCACGCGGCGGCTAAGGCATCCGACCAAAAGGGCATCGCCGCGCATGACGCGAAAGCGATGTTCCACCGCATGCGCAACGCCGGCGCGCCCATTCCCCCGCTTGCGTGGGACACGCTGATCGCCGCCTACCTGCACAACCCGCAGGAAAAAAGTTTTGCCCTGCAACAGTTTGCAGCGCCGGACGCCTGCGGGGTTTCCGACCTCCGCCGCGCGCAGACCCAGCAGCTCCAGGACGAGGGTATGACCGATCTCTACAACGATATCGAGCTGCCGCTGGTCAACGTGCTGTATGACATGGAAGTCGTGGGGTTCCCGGTGGACAAGCAGGTGCTGGTGGAGCTGGGCCAGGTGTTCTCCGAGCAAACTGCGCAGCTGCAGGGCAGCATCTACAGGGAAAGCGGGGTCGGGGATTTTAACGTCAACAGCCCGCAGCAGCTGGGCAAGGTGCTCTTTGAGGATCTGGGGCTTCCCTTCCGCCGCAAGACCAAATCCGGCTACAGCACCGACGCGGACACGCTGGAGTCCATCCGGGCGCTGCATCCGGTGGTGCCGCTGATCCTCTCCTACCGGCAGTACGCGAAATTGAACAGCACATACATCGACCCCATGCTGCGCAAGGTGGACAGCGACGGGCGCATCCACACCACGTTTGACCAGGCGGGCACCGCCACCGGGCGCATTTCGTCCAACGAGCCCAATTTGCAGAACATCCCCGTGCGCACTGACATTGGCCGGGACATACGGCGCGCGTTCGTGTCGTCCCCGGGGCATGTGCTGGTGGACGCGGACTATTCCCAGATTGAGCTGCGCGTGCTGGCGCATATGAGCCAGGATGAAGCGATGTGCGACGCGTTCAACAAAGGGCAGGACATCCACGCCCGCACCGCCGCTGAGGTGGCCGGCATTGCGATGGACCAGGTCACCGGGCAGATGCGGTCGGCGGCCAAGGCGGTCAACTTTGGCATTGTCTATGGCATCAGCGATTTTGGCCTGGCGCGCAATGTGGGCATCACCCGCAACGAGGCCAAGGATTTCATCGCCCGGTATTTCGCCCACTATCCCGGCGTCAAGGAATATATGGACAAGGCGGTGCGCGACGGCTATGCCAATGGCTATGCCGCCACGCTGTACGGCAGGCGGCGACGCCTGGCGGAGCTCAAGTCCCCCAACGCCCAGGTGCGCAACTTTGGCGAGCGTGCCGCCATGAACACCCCGATCCAGGGCACGGCCGCCGATATCATCAAAGCCGCGATGGTGCGCGCGCACAAGGAGCTCAAGCAAAGCGGCACCGGCGCGCGGCTGATCCTGCAGGTGCATGACGAACTGCTGGTGGAAGCGCCCGAGGATACGGCGGACCAGGTGGCAAAACTGCTGCAATCCTGCATGGAAAACGTGATCACGTTGTGCGTGCCGCTGATCAGTGATGTGCGCATCGGCCGGAGCTGGTATGAAACCAAATAAACCCTACGTGATTGGGTTAACCGGCAGCATTGCCACGGGCAAATCCCATCTGGCAGGCGCGCTGCGCGCCGCGCGCGCGGTGGTCATAGACGCGGACAGCATTTCCCGCGCGCTCACTGCCAAAGGCGGCGCGGCGCTTCCGATGATCCGCAGAACGTTTGGCGACGCGGTGTTTTCGGGCGGGGAACTGAACCGGAAAGCGCTGGCGGATGTCATCTTTGGCGACGCGGAAAAACGCGCTGCGCTCAACAACATCCTGCACCCGATGATTTTTGCCGAAATGGCGCGCCTGCGCGAACAGGTGACGTCGCCCATCGTGGTGCTGGAAGTGCCGCTGCTGTATGAAACAGGCTATGACGCGCAGTGCGACGAAGTGTGGTGCGCGTACGTGCCGCAGCATGTGCAAATATCGCGCCTCCGGAAACGGGATGGCCTGACGGTGCGCGCGGCGCGAGAGCGGCTGAAAAGCCAGCTGTCTGGCATCGAAAAGGCGCGCCGCGCCACCCATGTCATCCGCACCGATGTGTCCGAGGACGAAAGCGCGCGCCAGGTGGTCGCCCTCTACCAGGCGCTGCTGGAAAGGCTTGCGCATGTCTGACGGCCGCAACCGCCGCGCGGACAGGCACCAGCCTCAGGATGTATCGCGGGCGGCATCGCTTCCGCGGCGTGTGCGTGCGCCCTTGCCGCAGCATCAGGCGACCCTCGCCCCGCAGGACGCCGCGCGGCACAACGCCCGCGCAGCCGCGCGCAAAACCGCGGGCAAGCCTGCGCTGACGCGCGTCCTTCCGTACCTGATCCTGCCGGTGGCATTGCTGGTAGCGCTGGCCATCCTGCTGTCAACCGGCGCGCAGGCGCAATCCAAAATCGACGCCATATTGGCCCAGCGCGCGGCGGACAAGGCGGAATACGAGCGCCTGGTCGGTTACTATGTCAGCATGCGGCGGACGTCCGGCGTGTATGACCTGATCCGCAAATACGCGGCGGAGTACGAGGTAAACCCCTCATTTGTTTCCGCAGTGATCGCCCGGGAAAGCCACTATGATCCGTATGCCGAGAGCAGCGTGGGGGCGCGCGGCCTGATGCAGATCATGGAGGGCACCGGAAAGGACATCGCCAACCGTCTGGGCTTTTCGGAGTATGAATACGCCCACTTGACTGACCCGGACGTGAACATCCGGTTCGGTACCTGGTACCTGTCGCAGCTGAGCAGCCAGTTCAACGGCAATCCGGTGATGATCGCGTCAGCGTACCACGCGGGCGCCTCCAATGTGAAGCTGTGGGCGATGCGGTTGGCTCAGGACCAGAAAACGATCAGCCTGGAGCAAATCCCGATGGCTGATACCATGGACTATGTGACGAAGGTGATGAATGCCTATGCCCTGTATTATGCGTATGATGCCGCGCGTTAAGCGCCTTTTCCTGCTGCTGGCGGTGCTTGCGCTGCTGCCGGTCACGGCGCTTGCCACCAACCCGGAGGATTCCCTGCTGCTGGGCATGACATCGGTCACCACCCAGCGGTTAAATCCATTTACCTCCACCGAGCGGGAGTTTATGTCCCTGACCGCGCTGATGTACGAGGGGCTGGTGCAGATTGATGATGACTACAACCCAAAGCCCTGCCTGGCGGAACGCTGGGAGACGTCCTCGGACGGGCGCACCTGGTATTTTTACCTGCGCGAAGGGCTGACGTTCCATGACGGCACGCCGTTGACCGCCGGTGATGTGGTCGCCAGCGCGCACGAAATCCTGCGGCTTGTGGAAGATACTTCGGTTGCCAACAAGGGCCCGTACGCTTCGCTACGGTACTTTATCAGTGACATCCAGTCCAACGACAACCTGACCGTCGTGGTGCGCACGTCGCGCCCCAACTACGCGTTCCTGTACGCGATGACATTCCCGGTGCTGCCCCAGGCGCAGGTGCAGGCGGACAACCCGCCGGGCACCGGCCCTTACATGGCGGACGCCTTTGTGCCCAAGGACTATATGCTGCTGAGCGCCAATCCGGTTTGGTGGAACGGGTCGGTCACCGTGGGGCAGATCATGACCATCTTCCACGTGGCCAACCGCGACCTGGTGTCCAGCTATGAGTACAGCCGCGTGGACGCCATCCTGACCCGTTCGCTGACCGCAGCGCAGTACCGCAGCGGCATGAACAGCTTCAACCTGACGTTCCGCACGCGCCAGCTAGAAACGCTGATGATGAACAACCGCGCGGTGGAGCTGTCCGACGTGCTGGTGCGCAAAGCCATCCGCCACGCGATCAACCTAAACGCCATAACTTCCACCACCTACATGGACATGGCGGCGCGCACGGACACGCTGATGCCCGTGGGCTCCTGGATGTACAACGACAACGCCGGACACCACGAGTACAACCCGGAACTGGCCCGCGAAATGCTGGACGCGGCCGGGTGGATCGACGGCGATGACGAGGACACGATCCGCGAAAAGATGATCGACGGCAAGAAGCGCAATCTGGTGCTCCGGTTCTTTGTGTATGAGGAGCAGGAGAACAGCGTGCGCCTGAGCACCGCGCATCAGATTGCTGGGATGCTGTCTGACGTGGGCATACAGGCCAACGTGCGCGCGATGAGCTTTACCGAAGCCAGGGACGCCATGAAGGCGGGAAGCTTTGACCTGTGCCTGGCGGCGTTCCAGATGGACGTGGCGCCCGACCCGGGCTTTTTGCTGATGCGCGGCAACACCGCCAACTATGCGCGCTACCAGTCTGCTGAGATGGACGACCTGTTCACCCGCCTGCGCGCCGCGCAAAGCCGTGAAGAGTATCAGATGCTTCTGTACCAGATCCAGAGCCGGTTTTTTGAGGATTGCCCGTTCATGAGCCTGTACTACCGCTCCGGTGCGGTATTAACCCGGAAGATGTTCACCAACGCGCGAGACATGCGCGAGCCGGAGGTGCTCCGCGGCGTTGCGGAGAGCAGGCGAAGCGCAAGAGAGTGAGGAATGTATGGCCTTTGTACCGCTCAACCCCGGAACCCTGCTGGCGCCCACCCCGGTGGTCCTGGTCAGCACCGCGCGCGCCGGTGAGCGCCCCAACCTGATCACGCTGGCGTGGACGGGCATTGTGTGCTCCAAGCCGCCCATGGTGTCCATCTCCGTGCGCCAGGAGCGCTATTCGTATGGCTTGTTGACCCAAACCGGCGAGTTTGTGATCAACCTGGTCAGCGAGGACATGGTGCCATGGGCTGACCTGTGCGGGGTGAAATCCGGCCGCGATGTGGACAAGTTCGCGCTGTGCGGGTTTGACGCGGAAACCGCCGGCCAGATGAAGCTGGCGCCCGCCATCCGACAGAGCCCGGCGTATCTGGGCTGCCGGGTGGAGCGCACCATTCCCCTGGGCTCCCACACGATGTTTGTGGCCGAGGTGGTGTCCACCGGCGTGGCCGAGAAACTGATGGACGAAAGCGGCAAGGTGCGCTTTGACAGGGCAAAGCTGGCGGCGTACAGCCACGGCATGTACATGTCGCTGCATGAGCCGCAGGGGTTCTTTGGCTTCAGCGTCGCCCGGCCGGAGGTGCTGGCTCGCCGCAGCGCCGAAACGCGCAAAAACCCGCCGGACCAGCGCTGAACCAACATTGCGAACATATATTCGCATTATTTGCCGCAAACGGTTGTTTCCGCCGGGCGGCGCATGGTATAATCGCGCGGTGGGCAGAAACAAAAACCCTGCCCCGGCAAGGGGTTTTATGTTCGTTGGCGTTGTTTCCCTGGGGTGTGCCAAAAACCGTGTGGACACGGAGCAGATGCTGTATCTGCTGGTGCAGGACGGCTTTTCCCTGACCCAGTCCCCTGAAGAAGCCGACGTGCTGATCGTCAACACCTGCGGCTTCATTGAGCCTGCCAAGGAGGAATCCATCCGCACGATCCTGGAAATGGCGCAGCACAAGCAGACCGGCAGGTGCAAGGTGCTGTGCGTGACCGGATGCCTGTCCCAGCGCTATGGCGACGAGATCGCGCGCGACATGCCGGAGATCGATGTGCTGACCGGCGTTTCCGCCTATGAGCAGCTGCCGGGCATGATCCGGGATGCGCTGAACGGCAAGCGCGGCATGGACACGACCCGGCGGGCGCCGCTGGCCGGCTGCGGGCGCATTTTGACTACGCCCCCCTATTCCGCATACATCCGCATCGCGGAGGGCTGTGACAACCGCTGCGCTTACTGCGCGATCCCCTTGATCCGGGGCGGTTTTGTTTCGCGCCCGAAAAAGGAAATCCTGGACGAAATGCGCGCGCTGGCAAAATCCGGCGCGCGGGAGCAGATTTTGATCGCGCAGGACACCACACGCTACGGGATGGACGGCGATCAGGGGTCGCTGGCCGAACTGATCCGCGATGCAGCAAACACGCCAGGGCTGGATTGGCTGCGGCTGCTGTACTGCTATCCGGATGAAACCGATGAGCAGCTGATTGATGAAATGGCCGCCCACCCCAACGTGTGCCGCTATCTGGACTTGCCGCTGCAGCACGCCTCCCCCAAAATGCTCCGGGCGATGAACCGCCGAGGAGACATTGGCGGGGTTGCCGAACTGCTAAAATACGCGCGCTCCAGGGGGTTTGCGCTCCGCACCACGTTCATCGTGGGCTTCCCTGGGGAGACCGAAGCCGATTTTGAGCAGCTGATGACGTTTGTAACTGCGATGCGCTTTGACCGGCTGGGTGCGTTTGCGTTCTCACCCGAGGAGGACACGCGGGCGGCGGACATGCCCGATCAGGTGCCCGAGGCGCTCAAAACCGAACGCCTGGACCGCCT
>JAGVSV010000213.1 GCA_019137115.1 Bacillota bacterium | reverse complement strand
CTGTTTGCCAATGAGCAAAGCCTGGAGCGCCTGGGCATACAGGCCGTGCAGCAGGTCATGCTGCGCCTGGCGCTGGATGTTAAGAGCCGGCGTGGCCAGCAGGGGCGCATGAGCATGCTCAACCGCCTGGAACCCATCGCCGTTTCCATCTCCGGCGCCACCGACCAGGTACAGGCGTTGGACACCGAAGGCCGCGTGCTGCATGACCAGGACGGCCTGACCATCGTGCTGCTGGCGTCCGACGCCGACGGCCGCACGTTCTACCTGCACAATGACACCACCGCCACCATCCGCGTGCGCAGCTTTGACCGCGTGCGGGTGGACGGCGCGTACTACCCGGACAACTTCCCGCTGGAAGCCGTGCTGTCGCCGGGCATGTCGGCCTACGTGAGGCTTTTTGATTACCTGCCCGGCGTGGAGCCGGAGGGCGAGCTGCTTACCTTCCATTTCCATGTGTTGGACCTTGATTTCAATAGGCTGCTGGTGCGATCTGATGAGATATCACTGCCGCTGTAATGCGGCGCTTACACCATGAACGCCCAACGGGCGACCACATCAAAGAGGAGAGGAACCCCATGAGGAAACTGACCGCGTTGCTGCTGGGCCTGATCATGCTGGGCATGATGCCCCTGGCCGGAGCCGAAATTGTCATCCCCGACGACCTGGATATGTCCATCCCCCAAACCGAGCCCCTGGGTGCAGGGCTGCTGCTGGGTGAAACGCAGCGCACCCAGGGCCTGCCGCTGACCGAACACAAGGTGGAGATCGGCGAGGACGGCAGCATCACCGTCACCGCTGCCGATGTCACCTTTACTGCCGTCATGCCCTTTGGCATGGTGGGCTTTACGCAGGACATCATGCTGCAGATGCAGCAGTACCTGGACTTCTTCAACAGCCCGCGGGGTGCTGTGGAGTTCATGATCAACAACGGCCTGGCGCTGCTGGTGTTCGAAGCGGCCACCGGCGAGGAATACCACATGCAGGTCTACCAGAATGGCACCAGCCAGCTGTTCCACGACCTGCGCGAGGAAAAAACCGGCGACGCCTATGTCAAACTGCTGGTGGATTCCACGCCCGAGGGGCACGAGCGTACCGACGCCAGGATCAACGGGCAGCGCTATGTGCGTGTGCTGGAGCCAGATGTTGATGGCTTTGTGCTGCTGTACCTGACGGTCGTCAACGGCTATTCCGTCATGGTGCGGCAGTTCGTGGACGAGAAGCCCACGGAGGAAGTCGAAGCGCGCCTGAAAGAGTTGGTGGAGGGCATCACCTTCCACTGACCCCACCAACAGCACAAGGCACCGCGGCCTAACCAGAGCCGCGGTGCCTTTGCCTTGGGTACCGACGATGCTTATGCCGCCTGATCCGCCGAACGCACCACGCCGCAGGCGCTGCAAAACATGGGCGTACGTCCTGCGCACCTGTGCATTTGGGCGACACCTATGGTATACTGCGCGCAGTGCCAAAGGTTTGCGGCGTTGCCGCGCGATAACGGGAGACGGGTTTGGAAGCGGAAATACGGGAACTCATGTGTGATCTGTGCCACAAGATGTGGCAGAAGGACTGGGTGGCCGCCAACGACGGCAACCTGTCGGCGTTGCTGTCCGACGGCACGGTGCTGGCAACCCCGACCGGGTACTCCAAATCCCTTATTCGGGAAAACATGCTGGTGCGCATTGACCGGGACGGGCATGTGCTGGATGCCGGCGCCGGGTTCCGCCCGTCCAGCGAGATCAAGATGCACCTGCGCTGCTATCAGGAGCGGCCGGATGTCTTTGGCGTGGTGCACGCGCACCCGCCGTACGCCACGGCGTTTGCCGCCGCGGGCATCCCGCTGACGGATTACAGCATGACCGAAACTGTGGCGGCATTGGGGCAGGTGCCGCTGGCGCCATATGGCACGCCCTCCACCCGCGAGGTGCCGGATTCGGTGGCGCCGTACCTTCAAAACCACGACACGGTGCTGCTCAAAAACCACGGCGTGCTGGCCGTGGGGGCCGACCTGCTGACGGCTTTTTACCGGATGGAAACCGCCGAGCATTTCGCCAAGGTCACCCTGTTTGTCAAAATCCTGGGCGGGCCGGACGAAATCCCGGAACAAAACGTGCGCGACCTGATGGCGCTGCGCACCACCACCTATCACGCAACCGGGCGGCATCCCGGTTACGATATCCACCACCGACACCAGATAAAGGAGTGAGAAACATGTTGTATCCAAAAATCGGCATTCGTCCCGTCATTGACGGCCGCTGGGGCGGCGTGCGGGAGAGCCTGGAAGAACAGACCATGGGCATGGCCGAGGCCGCCAAGAAGTTGATCGAAACCCTGCGGTATCCCGACGGCACCAAGGTGCAGTGCGTGATCAGCAAAACCACCATTGGCGGCGGCGCCGAAGCCGGGGCATGCCACGACCAGTTTGCCTCTGAAAACGTGGTCGCCACCCTGTCGGTGACGCCCTGCTGGTGCTATGGCAGCGAAACCTTTGACATGGATCCCAACACCATCAAAGCCATCTGGGGTTTTAACGCCACCGAGCGCCCCGGGGCGGTCTATCTGGCCGCGGTGCTGGCCGCGCACGCGCAGCGCGGGCTGCCGGCATTCGGCATTTATGGGCAGGATGTGCTGGACCGTGATGACACCACCATGCCGGAGGATGTCAAAGAGAAGATCCTCCGTTTTGCCAAGGGCGCCATCGCCGTGGGCTGGATGAAGAACAAGTCCTATGTCAATCTGGGCGGCGTGTCCATGGGCATCATGGGCAGTTATTGCGACGCTTCCTTCTTCCAGAAGTACTTGGGCATCCGCGCGGAGTGGGTCGACCTGACCGACATCCTGCGCCGCATCCACCTGGGCATCTATGACCACGCCGAGTATGATAAGGCCCTTGCCTGGATCAAGGCCAACTGCAAGGAAGGCTGGGACGTCAACGCCGGCAAGGATCTGCCCGAGATCATCAAGCGCAGCAAGGTGGTGCATCCGGACAAGGACTGGGAGTTTATCGCCAAGTTCTCCTGCGTGGTGCGCGACATCCTGTTTGGCAACAAAAAGCTGGCCGAAATGGGCTGGCATGAGGAATCCCTGGGCAAGAACGCGGTCGCCGGCGGCTTCCAGGGCCAGCGCAACTGGACGGACTGGCTGCCCAACGCCGACTTTACCGAGGCCATCATGGCCAGCACCTTTGACTGGAACGGCCCGCGCCAGCCCTTCCCGTTTGCCACCGAAAACGACACCTTGAATGGCGTTTCGATGATGCTGGGCACTTTGATCACCCACACCGCGCCCGCCTTCCACGACGTGCGCACCTACTGGAGCCCGGACGCCGTCACGCGCGTCACCGGCTGGACGCCCACCGGCGAGGCTGCCAAGGGCTTTATCCATCTGCTCAACTCGGGTGCGACGGCGCTGGACGCGTCCGGCGAAAGCCGCGACAAGGACGGCAAGCCCGTCATGAAGCCCTTCTGGGAGATGACCCAGCAGGATGTGGACGCCTGCCTGAACGCCACCGACTGGCGGCGCGCCAACTATGAATACTTCCGGGGCGGCGGGTTCTCCAGCCACTTTGTCAACAAGTCGGAGATGCCCGTGACCATGCTGCGCGTCAATCTGGTGGATGGCCTGGGCCCGGTCATCCAGATCGCCGAGGGCACCACCGTGCGGCTGCCCGATGAGGTCACCGACAAGATCATGGCCCGCACCGATCCCACCTGGCCGTGCGTGTGGTTCGTCCCGCGCCTGACTGGCAAGGGCTCGTTCAAGGATGTGTACTCGGTGATGAAAAACTGGGGCGCCAACCACGGCGTCACGGTGTACGGCCACGTGGGCGCCGACCTGATCACGCTATGCAGCATGCTGCGCATCCCGGTTACCATGCACAACGTGCCCGAGGAGCAGGTCTACCGCCCGCACGCCTGGGCATCCTTCGGCACCGAAAGCCTGGAAGCCGCCGACTACGCCGCCTGCAAGCACTACGGCCCGATGTACGGCTAACGCCTTCCGTCAGAAAACTGCGTTTTCTGATGGGTGAGCATGCCGGGGCTCCGTCAATCCTCTGCGATGATTGACGGACGGGACGTGCGGCCATCCGCCCGTCACTTCGTTCCCGGGCGGCGGATGGCAAGGTAGCTTTTGCTACGCAAAACCTTCCGCTTCTCCGCAAGCTCATTCGTCGGACTACTGCGCGCCGAGGACGGCGCTTGTATTCCTCGATTCGCTTGACGCCTCCATCTGCCTACATCCCGCACAGCGGGCGGCAGATTCCGGCGCCTCGCATGTCGCTGGAGCGGATTTCACTTGGAGGGCGCTGCCCTCCAAACCACCCGGATGGGCTCATTATCTGCAAAAACGCCTCCGCAGTCAATGGTTGCGGAGGCGTTCCGTTGGATATTTGGTTTGGCTCTACTTGTCCAATTGTTCGGTTGCGCGCACGGCCATCTCCAGCACCGTCACACCGCACGCCTGTTGGGCCAGGTCGATCTTTTCGCCGGGGTGCATGATCCAGCTGCCGCCGATGCGGCCTTTCTCATCCATGCCGCGTTCCACGATCATCGTCGCGTTGATGACGGGCAGTTCGGCCAGCCACCCTTGCTCCGGCAGCTCGATGGACAGCTGATCCAGGTACCGGAAGAAGATCGAGCGGAACAGGCCCACGTCGTCCTCGCCCTCATAGGGCATGGCGCCGCCGTGCTGTCCGAAGAAGCGCTGGCGGCTGTCCTCGGCCACCTTGAGCGCGGTCTCCAGGTACGCCCTGTCCCTGGTGATGCGATACTGTTCCACCAGCATGCCGATCACCACGCCCTGGTTGTAGGCAAACTGCCAGCTTACGTCGATCTTGCCGTCACCCCGGCGGTTCATGCCATCGTGTACGTAGTGCGTGTCCTTGTCGACCAGGTTTTCCATCTGCCAGCGCGCAATTTTCTCGCCCCAATGGAGGTCGTCCTCATCCCCAAAGCGCTGGTACAGGCGGAAGGCCAGGATGGCGGCAGGGGCGTTGGCCGGCGTGTTCTTGTAGTCCAGCTGCATCTTGCGCCAGGCGATGCCGCCGCCGCAATGGTCGTTCCAGCCCGCCTGGAAGGTCATGATGCCCAGCGTGATGGCGGCCGGTGTGATCAGCGGCAGGTAGACGTTCCAGAAGATGCGCAGCTCGCTGCATCCGTCAATGCGCGCGGCTTCCGCCAGGTCATCCGGCAGCGTTTCAAAGAACTGCTTCATGAAGAACACCGCGTACGTGCCCACCGCACCTGGCAATATGATGGCCATAAAGGAGTTGATAAACCCGGTGCCGCCCGCGCCCTGCCTGTCGTTGCCGCCCACAAAGGGGAATTTTCGCAGCACCACAAACTGCGGCACCATCGTGACGATGCCCGGGATCATCATGGAGGACAGAAGGATGCCGAAGAGCACTTTGCGCCCGGTGAAACGGATCTTGGCAAAGCCATAGCCCGCCAGCGCGCCTAAAAACACGTTGGTCAGAACCCCGGACACCGCCAGCAACAGGGAGTTGCGGAAGTACAGCGAGAAGGGCACCGTCTCCAGCACCTGCTGATAGTTCTCGATGTTGGCGCCCCGCGGGATCAGGTTCAACGGCCGCGCGTAGATGTCCACCATGGGCTTGAACGAGGTGGAAACCATCCACAAAAAAGGATAGATGGTGCACAGGGTGATAATCAGCGCCGTGATGTACCACACGGCCGTCCGGCGCTGTCGTTTTGCGGTATTCTCTACCATGCCCGTCCCTCCCTTAATCGTCCGAGCGGTTGATGCGCATGTTGATCAGGCTGAAAAACAGGATCACGAAGAACAGCACCAGCGACATCGCGGAGGCGTAGCCCATGCGCGAATCCTTGAACGCGCGGTTGTAGATGTAGTACACGATGGTGATGGTGGCATTGCCCGGGCCGCCGCCGGTGAGCAGGTAGGCGGCGTCAAACACCTGGAAGGTGCCGATGATCAGCATGGTGGACACGAAGAACGTGGTCTTGCGGATGGAGGGCACCGTGATGTGGAAAAACTGCTGGCGGCGGTTGGCGCCGTCGATCACCGCGGCCTCATAATACTGCCGGGGAATGCCGCGCAGGGCGGCGACAAAGATCATCATGTTGCCCGCGTAGCCTGACCACAGGCTCATGATCACGATGGCGGGCATGGCCCACTGCGTTTCAAACAGCCAGGAGGGCCCCTGTATGCCCAGGAGGGCCAGCACGCCGTTGAGCAACCCCATCTTGGGGTTGAAAATCCAGCTCCACAGCGTGGCGTTGGCCACCGAGGAGGACAGCACGGGCAGGTAGAACAGCGTGCGGAAGATGCCCACGGTCTTGCGCGTGTTGTTCAGGAACAGCGCCACCGCCAGGGCGCTTTCCACAAAGGCATCGGTGCAGCCCTGCATCCGCTCCCGGAGGGAGGAGGACGTCTCGTCCTCCAGCGCCAGCAGCGCGATGCGCCGGTGCCCGGCTTCAATCAGGCGCAGCACCGCCATTCTGGCCAGCGCGCGGTTGTCCACCCCCACGTAAGGGATGTCCAGGCCGTGCAGCACGCGGTCGAGCATAACGATCGGGTATTTCTGGTGCAGCGCCTCCAGGATGACCTCGCTGTACAGCTCGCCGTGCGCGGGCTGCAAAATAATGCCCTCCACCCCGGCCGCCATCAGCGAGCGCAGGGTATCCGCCTCCTGCTGCTGGCTGTTGTTGGTGATGCGCACGATCAGGTTCATGCGCAGGTCCTGCGCCTTTTGAACGGCGCCGTTGATGATGTCCAGGCCAAAGGAGGCGCTGTACCCGCCCATCACCAGCGCGATCAGCGGCATGTGGCGGCTGTGAAGCGGGGAGGAGGGCGGCAGCGCCGCGTCCTTTCTCAGGTACGTGCCGCGCCCCGGAATGCGCACGACCAGCCCC